>JAQVWR010000051.1 GCA_028709605.1 Proteiniphilum sp. | reverse complement strand
CCTTTTGATTGCAGATTTGAGAAATAATTGTCCCAATTTATCTGTTTCTCCTTTACCGACATTACTTGTTTGAATTTGCAAACCACTACATATTTCGTAGTGGTTTGCAAATGTAATCATATTTTTGAATAAACAAACTAAATCAGGAAAATACAAAATGTACATGCATCAAATGAGACATCAAGCTAAATCCCTGACTTACTCATTTGCTCTATGAATGGCTGGTTTGCAAATAAAAAATCCAAAATAATAAAAAAGTTAGTGAATTATTTTTTAGTTAAAAACCCCGCTTAGACGGTACAGAGAACGGGTAGTATTAAAGTATTTTGGTAATTTGGGGCATTGTTTTGTGATTATCAAAGAATTATTCACTCAAAAAAACATCCAAATTCCACGCCGAAATATGTTCAACTCCTTCATTGGTTGGTATTTTATAATCGTCCATACTTACCACGTACTTGTCAAAATTGTCATCTATCAGTTTCAAAGAACGATATTCTCGTTCGATAGTTTGTTCTTCTGTAAGTTGAAGCGTAACCTGCAAATATATTTTCCGCTCGCCTTTTATTGCCACAAAATCAACTTCGGAGTCTTTAATCGTTCCCACATAAACCTGATAACCGGCACGTCGCAAACTCAAATAAACGGCATTTTCCAACAGATAACCAAGGCCGTAACCGTATCCCGCGTAAAGATAATTGCGATAACTTAAATCATTCAGATAGTACTTGATGTTGCCCGAAATCGTGTCCTTACCTTTGATATTGTAGCGTTCGGCACGATGAACCAAAAAAGAATTTTCGAGATAATTGATGTAAGACGACAAGGTTTCGTAGTTTGTTTTCCGTTTTTTTGATGCAAAAAAGTTGATGATATTTGTGATGGAAATCAAATTGGATGCGGTATTTACCAAATAGACAAACAAATCATCCAACAGCCTCACATCCTTCACATTATGCCGTTCCACAATGTCGCGCAACATAACCGTATCTTTGATGGACGACACGTAATTTTGCTTCATTTCTTCGTTGGGCAGATTGAAAAGTTCGGGCAATGCACCGCTTTGAAGGAATTTTTTGTAACTGTTACTCCCTATTTCCTGCCGAGTTATTCCACAATATTCCGTGTAGCTGAACGGGAATACTTCAAATTCGACATACCGTCCCGACAAAAGCGTGGCTAACTCTCCCGACAAAAGAGTGGAATTTGAACCGCTGATAAACAATTCGCACGGCTCGGCAAAATCCTGAGAATGAGAATTAACAAATCGTTCCCACTCATCAATATATTGTATTTCGTCCATAAGAATATAGACTTTGCCCGTCGGATTGAGCGTTTGTCGATAAGCTTTGTAGAGTTCTTCCAATTCAACAGCACTTCGCAAAGTGGCTAATTCCATATATTCTTTGTTAATATAAAGAATATTTTCACTCTGCACCCCTTCGGAAATCAGTTTGGATGCAATTTGGCGTAAAATATAACTCTTGCCTGCACGTCGCTGACCTACAAGTACTTTTACCAACTTATTACCAACGTATTGACCTATTTTACCTGTGTAAAATGTTCGGAGATAGCCCAAATCAATCGGATTGCCATCCCAGAAATTGTACTTTCTTATGGAATTGATAATTTCAATCATATTTGAATATTTCTCGCAAATATAATTATTTTCAAATACACTTGAAAGTATTTGCAGAATTTAATCTGATTATTTTTACAACCGAAAATCCCGTTCTTTTGTCACGTTATTACTGATTCAACTTTCGCAAGTATCAGTTATTAGACATTGTGCACTAACAACGAGAGATTTAGCTGTTTTGCGGGGACACATCCCGCGCAGCCTTGCGTTAAAAAGAAAAGCTGTTTGAGCGTAAGCGAGTTCTTTTCTTTTAGTAAGCAAGCGGCAGATGGGTCGCAAAAGCAGCGGGAATCGAGTGTTAGTGCCAAACAAAGAAGCTTGCGAAACTTAAATTAGTGATATTTGTTTACTGTCACTTGTCAGATTCTTTGGCCGGTTGCGCAATCTTTTCGTTATTCTTTGACTCTTCTGATGCAATTTTACTACATTTGTAGCGTGCACAACGTGAGCGTAATGCATGCTGGCCGGGGTGAACGCGCTGAGGCATCACGGGCGATTTTTTCACCATGACAGAAGACAGATACCCGACATGACAAAACAAATATCCGAGAAATGAAAAGCCAACTTACCGAACATGATCTTCACCCGCACCCTCATAACCATGCAACCCATATGCACGGCAAAAAACTACTGTGGGTAACGCTGCTCAATTTCTCGATTACCATCGTCCAAATCATCGGCGGCATCATCTCCCACAGCCTGTCGCTCATCTCGGACGCCATTCATAATCTGGGTGATTCTTCCGCCGTTTTTATTGCCTTTCTGGCGGGTAAACGTGCCGAAAAGGTACCCGACGAACAGAAAACGTTTGGCTACAAACGCGTGGAAATCCTTGCGGCGCTTTTCAACGCCGTTGTCCTGATTGCCATTTGTGTCTACCTTTTTTTCGAAGCGTATGAGCGGTTTCACCATCCTGAACCTATCAACGGTATGGTGATGCTCATAGTGGCCGTTTTCGGCCTGTTGGCCAACCTGATTTCGGTGGGGGTGCTGCACAAGGAAAAATCGCACAACCTCAATGTGCGGGCGGCTTATCTGCATCTGTTGGGCGATACGCTTTCGTCCGTAGCTGTGATTGCGGGTGGCGTGGCGATCTTGCTGTGGAAACTCTATTGGCTCGATCCGCTGGTAACCGTGCTCGTGGGAATTTACATCATCTATCACACGTGGGGCGTGGTGCGTCAAACGGTAGATATTCTGATGCAGGCTACACCGTACAATATCAATATCAGGGACTTGAAAGAAAAGGTGGAAAAATTACCCGAAGTCGAAAATATGCATCACCTGCATGTATGGCAACTCGACGATGAGCATGTCCACTTGGAAGCCCACGTAAACATTTGTGAAAACCTTCCTCTGTCTGATGTACAGCATGTGCGGCAAAAGATCGAGCGGTTGCTGGCACGCGAGTACTGCATCAGCCACGTAACCCTGCAAATGGAATACAAAGGTTGCTCCGGAGACAACGAACTGATTAAGGTTCAGCATGACGGATGATGCTCGGAGGCTTTCAGTGTGAAGGCTGACCGCAGAAAAAAACAGTCCCGCAGGAATGGGCGGATCCCATGAAACGAATCAGTGATGCAAACAAAATAACGCATGTCGCAAGCAAAAAATTATCAGGTTGACGCAACCGGGGGGCAGGCGCCGGGAAAAGAAACCATGGTAACCGTCTGTTGGTTCCGGCGCGATCTGCGGCTGGAGGATCACCATGCCCTCTGGCAGGCACTGCGCTCCGGCCGCCCCGTCCTGCCGCTTTTTATCTTCGACAGAGAGATCCTGGATGCACTCACAGAGAAGGAGGACCGTCGGGTGGCCTTTATCTTTTCCGCGATCGGGGCGATAAACCGTCGCCTGCACGACCGGCATCACTCCGGTATGCTTTGCCTGCACGGGAAGCCGGAAGAGATCTTTGAGAAGCTGCTTGCGGAGTACCGCATCGGTGAGGTTTGCTGCAACGAGGACTATGAGCCCTATGCCGTCGCCCGCGACCGGAGGGTGGAGCAGCTGCTTGCCCGCAAGGGCGTGCCGCTCCGCCGCTTCAAGGACCAGGTAATCTTCCACAAGGAGGAGATCCTCACAGCGGCGGGAGGCCCCTACAGCGTTTACACACCTTACTCCCGCGCCTGGCTGTCGAGATACCGCGAGGGGGAACAACGCTTCTATCCCTCCGAAGAGCTGCTGGACAACCTGTTGAAAGGGGTTCCACCAACGCTGACCCTGCAGGAGATCGGCTTCAGCGATCCCGGCTATCGCTTCGCGCCGTCGCAGCCCGATGACGGGGTGATCGCCGCCTACGATCGCACACGCGATCTGCCGGCGCTGCACGACGGCGTCACCCGCATGGGGGTACACCTCCGCTTCGGCACCGTCAGCATCCGCCGGCTGGCGCTGCGCGCATCCCTCCTCAACGAGACCTACCTGAAGGAGCTGATCTGGCGCGAGTTCTTCATGCAGGTACTCTGGCACTTTCCCTATGTGGCGGAGGGTCCCTTCCGGAAGAAGTATGAGGCGATCCTCTGGGAGAACAACCCGGACGATTTCCGGCGCTGGTGTGATGGTACCACCGGCTACCCGCTAGTCGATGCGGGCATGCGCGAGTTGAACGCCACCGGCTACATGCATAACCGCGTGCGGATGATCACCGCCGGCTTCCTCACGAAGCACCTGCTCATCGACTGGCGGTGGGGGGAGGCATATTTCGCGGAGAAACTGCTCGACTACGATCTGGCGGCCAACAATGGCAACTGGCAGTGGGTGGCCGGCACCGGCTGCGATGCAGCACCATACTTCCGGATCTTCAACCCCGCGGAGCAACAGCGGAAATTTGATCCGCAGCAGGCCTATATCCGCCGCTGGATCCCCGAGCTGGGCACGGCACAATACCCGGCACCGATGATCGACCACTCCTTCGCCCGGAGACGCGCGCTGGAACGGTACAACGTGTAAGGTCCGACAATGCGATGATTCGATGATATGCGTGCTGTTTTCCTTTGAGATGTAATAAATTACAGCTATATTTGCCCCTATGAACCGGAAGATCATCCATGTCGATATGGATGCGTTCTACGCCTCCATCGAGCAGCGCGACAATCCCGATTATCGCGGCAAGCCGGTCGCTGTGGGCTACGGTGGCAAGCGGGGTGTCGTGGCCGCCGCGAGCTACGAAGCACGGCAGTGCGGCATCCACTCTGCCATGCCCTCGGTTACGGCACTGCGCAAGTGCCCCCGCCTGATCTTCGTCATGCCCCGCTTCGAGCATTACCGCACCATCTCCGGTCAGATCATGCAGATCTTCCTCGAGTATACCGACAAGGTGGAGCCGCTCTCGCTCGACGAAGCCTTCCTCGACGTCACAGTCAACCATAAGGGCAACCGCTCGGCCACGCTCATCGCCCGCGAGATCAAGCAGAAGATCCTGAGCCGCCTCCGCCTCACCGCCTCTGCCGGCGTCTCTTACAACAAGTTCCTCGCCAAGATCGCCTCCGACTATCGGAAGCCGGACGGACTGTTCGTGATCGAGCCGGAGCAGGCCGAAGCGTTCGTGGAACAGCTGCCGGTGAGCAAATTCTTCGGGGTGGGGAAGGTCACCGCTGCCCGCATGGCCGAGTTGGGCATCCAAACGGGAAAGGATCTGAAACAATGGGAGGAGCTCGACCTGGTGCGCGAGTTTGGAAAGGCAGGCATCACCTATTACCGGTTTGCACGCGGCATCGATGACCGGGAGGTGGAGTCGGAGCGCGTACGCAAGTCGCTCGGGGCCGAGGAGACCTATGCCGACGACCTGGAGGAGATGGTCGATATTCTTGCGGCGCTCGACCAGCTGGCCCTGGAGGTACACCGACGTGCCGAGAAGAAAAAGTTCCTGGCGCGCACGCTGACGCTGAAGATCAAGTATGCCGATTTCACGGTGATCACCCGCAGCCGCACCGTGGGGCACTACATCCGCACCTACAGTGAGCTGTTCGACCTGGGCAAGGAGTTGTTGCTGCAGGTTGACGACCGGCTCGACCGCAGGATCCGCCTGATGGGGCTTACCCTGAAGAATGCCGATGCCGGTCAGGAAGCGATGCCGCCCGAGGGGATCCAGCTCTCGATCAATTTCGGAGAGGAATAAAAACGTTTCATCAGAGGATAAAATTCTCCGGCTTTTTTGCCCGGATATCCCTGTAATAGGATTTGATCTCCACAATGTCGCTTCGGTAGTTGCCCGTAGGGTAGAAGAGGTCAAGCACCCGCGCTTCCTTTCTTCCGTAGTCGAGTCCGATGAGCAGGATCGGCACCTTTGCCTTCATGGCGATAAAGTAAAACCCTTTCTTCCACTCCTTCACCGGCTTGCGCGTTCCTTCCGGGGTGATGCCCAGGTGCATCCAGTCGCGTGTCTGGAACTCCTTCGCCAGGATGTCGGTGAGTGATCCGCTTTTTCCCCTCTTCACCGGTATTCCTCCGATGCTGCCGAAGAAGAGGTTAAAGGGAAAGAAGAACCACTCCGCCTTGATCAGGAAGTTGGCTTGTCGTTCCAGGGTGTTGTAGGCCAGTTTGCCCACCACGAAATCCCAGTTGCTGGTATGGGGTGCCACCACCAGCACACATTTAGGCACTTCCGGAAAGGTGTTGATCACCTTCCATCCCATGATCTTATTGAGAATGAATTTACTGATATTCGCCATGTAGAGTCAATATTTTTGGTTTCGTTCTTTTCTTGTTCCGAACAGTGAGGAATGTGAGGAATGTGAGAGATGCAGTTTTGGATTTTGGTCTTTCTTCCCTACATAAAACACCACAGCTGAACCGATGTTCATTGTTGCAGAAATTTTTCCAGTTCGGAAGTGGTTCGCTCCCAATGGTTCATCGCCTGGTCGGCCCGTGCTTTGACCTCCAGGTACTTCTGCAGCAGCTCCATGTTCCTGGCCCCTTCGGGGGTGGCCAGCTGCTCCTCCATCGCTTTCAGCTTTTCCTCGAGCGAGTTCACCTGTTTTTCCGCCTCCTCCACCTGCTTTTCCAGCCGGCGCTGCTGACGGTTCAGTTCTTTCTGCTCCTGATAGGAGAGCTTCTTCTCCGACGGTTCCTCCTGCCTCTCCTCTTTCCTTGCCGTGGGCGAAGTCGAGAGCTCCAACTGTTGCAGCGTCTCCATCTTCTTCTTCGCGAGGAAGTCGTAGATGCCCCCCAAGTGCTCCTTCACCTTGCCGCCGCCGAACTCGTACACCTTGTCCACCAGCCCGTCGAGGAAGTCACGGTCGTGCGACACGATGATGGCGGTGCCGTCGAACGCGCGGATCGCCTTTTTCAGCACATCTTTCGATGCCAGGTCGAGGTGGTTGGTCGGCTCGTCGAGGATCAACAGGTTCACCGGCTCCAGCAGCAGGCGTATCATTGCCAGGCGGCTCCTTTCGCCGCCTGAGAGCACCTTCACCTTCTTCTCCGATGCCTCGCCGCCGAACATGAAAGCGCCCAGGATATCGCGGATCTTCGTGCGGATGTCTCCCACCGCCACATAGTCGATGGTCTCGAACACCGTCATCTCCTCGTCGAGCAGCTGTGCCTGGTTCTGGGCGAAGTATCCGATCTTCACGTTGTGACCCAGCTCTAACTTCCCGCCATGGTCTATCTCCTGCATGATGCACTTCACCAGCGTCGACTTCCCCTCGCCGTTTTTGCCCACAAAAGCGATCTTCTCGCCCCGTTCAAGGGTGAGCGTCACGCCGCTGAAGACGATGTGGTCGTCGTAGTGTTTCTCCACCTCCTCCATGATCACCGGATAGGAGCCGGAGCGGGGTGCTGGCGGAAACTTCAGGTTGAGGCGCGAGTTGTCCACCTCGTCCACCTCGATGCGTTCCAGCTTCTCTAACTGTTTGATGCGCGACTGCACCTGGTTCGACTTGGTCGCCTTGTAGCGAAAGCGCTCGATGAAATCCTCCGTATCTTTGATCTGCTTCTGCTGGTTCTCATAGGCCCGCTGTTGCTGCGCACGGCGCTCGCGGCGCAGCTCCACATACTTGCTATAGTTCACCTTGTAGTCGTGGATGTTGCCCAGCATGATCTCGATGGTACGGGTGGTCACCGCGTCGAGGAAGGCGCGGTCGTGCGATACCAGCATCACCGCGTTGGCATGGGTGGCGAGGAAGCTCTCCAGCCACTGTATCGACTCGATGTCGAGGTGGTTGGTCGGCTCGTCGAGCAGCAGCACGTCGGGAGCCTGCAGCAGGATCTTGGCCAGCTCGATGCGCATGCGCCAGCCACCACTGAACTCGCAGGTAGGTCGTTCCAGGTCGGCACGTGCGAACCCCAGTCCCGTGAGCGTCTTCTCCACCTCCGCCTCGAAGTTGTGGATGCCCGACATCTGTAACAGCTCCTGCAGGTCGGTCGCCCGCTCGATCACCTGTTGGTAGGCTGCCGACTCGTAGTCGGTGCGCTCCGCCATCTCCCGGTGCAACTGTGCCAGCTTGTGTTCCATCTTCTGCAGATGGGCGAAGGCGAGAGAGGTCTCCTCGCGCACGGATCGGCCGTCGCTCAGCTTCATCTGCTGGGGCAGGTAACCGATGGTTACCTCCTTCGGATAGGAGATGATGCCGGAGGATGGCTGCTGCAGTCCCGCCATGATCTTGAGGAGGGTCGACTTGCCGGCGCCGTTCTTGCCGGTGAGGGCCACCCGCTCATTCTTGTTGAGCACGAACGATATCTTGTTGAGTAGTGTGAATCCGCCAAAGGCCACGGAGACGTTTTCGATTGAGACCATTTCTATAAATTTTGTGCAAAGGAAACGCTTTTTGGGAGAGTATGAAAATTTTTGCGTATCTTTGCCCTCCGTAACATCTCGCGTGCAGGTACTACTCACTTAGTTCTTCCCCACCATTTGTTAATAAGCGCCGTTTTCCGGAGTCTGCGGACAGAGGAGAAAGCGATCCGGATTCTGCCGATGGGCAGGATAAACGGCCGGAGAGAGATATATCGACCATCGTCTCGCGAAGGGAAAGCATGCCGGACTTCTGTAACGGACCAGAACGAATCACTCGATTCAGGAAGCCCGCTTCGCGCAGGCACATGGGTAAAAATCGCCGCTGACAAGAGGCCATAACAAGAAATAATCAGTTGTCCGTACAAAAAAAGACAACATTACACAGATCAGATGACATTTAAAGAATTAGAGATCATGGAGCCGATTTTAAGGGCTCTCAGCGAAAAAGGATACACCACCCCCACACCCATACAACAGCAGGCCATTATCCCGGCCCTTCACAACAAGGATATCATGGGACTGGCACAGACAGGCACCGGCAAGACCGCGGCCTTTGCCATCCCCATCATCCAGCAGCTTTGTTCAGACAGACCTCAGGAAAAGAAAAGAGAGATCAGGGCGCTGATCCTCACCCCCACGCGCGAGCTGGCAATACAGATCGACGACAGCATCAGGGAGTACAACAAATATACCCGCCTCCGCCACACCGTGATCTTCGGCGGGGTGAAGCAGCATGCGCAGGTGAACACCCTCAAGGCGGGTGTCGACATCCTCGTTGCCACACCGGGGCGGCTGCTCGACCTGATCGGACAGGGTTATATCTCTCTGCAGTCTATCCGCCACTTTGTGCTCGATGAAGCGGACCGGATGCTCGACATGGGATTCATTCATGACATCAAACGGTTGCTGCCCTTGTTGCCCAAGTATAAACAGACCCTCTTCTTCTCGGCTACCATGCCCGATTCTATCGCTTCGCTCTCACGTTCCATCTTGCACAAGCCGGTACGCGTTGAGGTGACGCCCGTCTCGTCGGTGGTGGAGACCATCGACCAGTGTATCTACTTCGTGGAGAAGCCGGAGAAGAAGGATCTGCTGATCGACCTGCTGCAGAAGGAACGCAACAAGTCGGTGCTGGTCTTCTCCCGCACCAAGCACGGGGCCGACAAGATCGCTCGGATCCTGAGCAAGGCGGGTATCGGCAGCGCGGCCATCCACGGAAACAAGTCGCAGAACGCCCGTCAACGGGCACTGAGCGACTTCAAGGCACACACCACGCAGGTGCTGATCGCCACCGACATCGCCGCCCGCGGCATCGACATCGACCAGCTTGACCTGGTGATCAACTATGACCTGCCCGACGTGGCGGAGACCTATGTGCACCGTATCGGTCGCACCGGCCGTGCCGGCAACAGCGGACGGGCCCTCACCTTCTGTACGCAGGAGGAACAGCCTATGTTGAAGGATATCCAGAAGCTGACGGGACGGAAACTGCCGATTGCGAATTAGCTATCAGCAGTCAGCTTTTTTAGGAGCAAGCTTTGTAACTGCAGCGGTTTTGATTTAAGCTTTCAGCTTTGGTTGCCGGTTCCTGCTTCTGTGTTCTTAGTTCCGATTTTCAACGATGAACTTTGAACCATAAACGATGAACGCATCAACATATAAACTTTACACATATAAACTTTTAAACGTATCAATGGCCAGATCAAATTCATTTAACAAAAGAGAGATCGAAAAGAACAAACAACAGAAAAGAAAAGAGAAACGACAGCGCAAGGAGGAGCGAAAACAACAGGGCCCCAGCTCCTTTGCGGATATGATAGCCTATGTCGATGCCAACGGTGTGATTACCGATGTGCCACCCGAACCCGTGAAGGAAGAGGAAATTGAACTGGAAGATATTGAGATCTCCGTACCCCGGAAGGAGGTCCCCGAGGATGCAGGCCACCCGGAAGGGCGCGTCGACTTTTACGACGAGGCCCGTGGTTTCGGCTTTATCCGTGAGGGGGATACCGTGATCAGATACTTTTTTCACAAGAGCAATGCTGAGTACGGAATTACCGAGGGAGACCGCGTCACCTACCGACTTGAACGCGGACCCAAAGGAATGAATGCCGTGGATGTGAAGATCATCTGATCATCTTCGCCAGTTCACCGGGAGGAACGCTTTTTTGTTCTCCCGACTGCATATTCTTCAGTGTGACCGTTCCTTCCTTTATCTCGTTCTCGCCCACCATCGCCACCCAAGGGATGCGGTTGCTGTCGGCGTAGGAGAGTTGCCTTTTCATCTTTGCCGCCTCGGGGTAGAGCTCGCAGCAGATGCCCTCGCGCCTGAGCTGCGCCACCAGGGGTAGGAGATAATCGGTTTCCCTTTCGCCGAAGTTGACGAAGAGCAGCTCGGTGGTGTGCGAAAAGCTCTCGGGGAAGAGCTCCAGCTGTGTCAGCACGTCGTAGATGCGGTCCGCCCCGAAGGAGATTCCCACGCCCGAGACGCCGGGCAGTCCGAAGATCCCGGTCAGGTTGTCATAACGGCCTCCTCCGGTGATGCTGCCCATCTCCGCGTCAAGTGCCTTCACCTCGATGATCGCACCGGTGTAGTAGTTGAGTCCGCGGGCCAGCGTCAGGTCGAGCACTATCTCGCTTCGGAGCTTTAGGACATTCATCTTGCCAAAGATGAACGCCATCTCCTCCACACCCTTTGTGCCGCTCTCCGAGGTTGCCAGCAGCTCCCGCAGCTTCTCCAGCTTTTCGTCGGTCGATCCGCTGAGCAGGATGATTGGTTGCAGTCGGTCGATAGCTTCTTGGGCGATCCCCTTTGCCGCCAGCTCCTCGTTCACCTTCTCCAGCCCTATCTTGTCCAGCTTGTCGATTGCTACGGTGATGTCGGTGATTTTGTCCGCTTCGCCGATGATCTCCGCAATGCCCGAGAGAATCTTGCGGTTGTTCAGCTTCACCGAGACACGGATGCCCAGGCGGCCAAATACCTCATCGATGATCTGCACCAACTCCACTTCGTTGAGTAGCGAGTCCGATCCCACAATGTCGGCATCGCACTGGAAGAACTCGCGGTAGCGGCCCTTCTGCGGACGGTCCGCCCGCCACACCGGCTGTATCTGGTACCGCCGGAAGGGGAAGCTGATCTCGTTGCGGTGCATCACCACGTATCGTGCGAAGGGTACGGTGAGGTCGTAGCGTAGTCCCTTCTCCGAGATCCGGGTAGCGGTCTTCGCCGCATTGCCTTCCTTCAGGTCGTTGCCGCTTATGGAGGAGAGGAAGTCGCCCGAGTTGAGGATCTTGAAGAGCAGCTTGTCTCCCTCTTCGCCGTACTTGCCCATCAGCGTGGAGAGGTTCTCCATCGCCGGTGTCTCGATCTGGCGGAAGCCGTAGAGGCGGTACACCTTGCTGATCGTGTCGAAGATATAGTTGCGCTTTGCCGTTTCTTCGGGCGAGAAATCACGGGTCCCTTTGGGGATGGTTGGTTTTTGCATCGTCTGGTTTCGTTTTGTCGGGATGCAAAGATAATGAAAATTCAGCTACCAGCGATCAGCAGTCAGCTTTGGATCCCGGTTCTTGCGCAAAGAACTTTATAACAGGTTGCTTGCCAGCTCGGAGAGTTCGCTACGTTCCCCCTTCACCAGGTTTACATGTCCGAAGATCGGTTGTCCCTTCATCTTGTCGATCATATAAGCCAGGCCGTTCGATTGTGTGTCGAGGTAGGGCGAGTCGATCTGTTGCAGGTCGCCCGTGAACACCATCTTGGTGTTCTCCCCGGCGCGGGTGATGATCGTCTTCACCTCATGCGGGGTGAGGTTCTGTGCTTCGTCGATGATGCAGAAAGTCTCCGTGAGGCTTCGTCCGCGAATGAAAGCAAGCGCTTCGATCTCCAGCTGTCCCGATTTCTGCATTTCGTCGATTACCCTCAGGTCGGGGTTGTTCTGGCCCAGCTGCGTCTTGATCACGTTGAGGTTGTCGAAGAGCGGCTGCATGTAGGGTGCCACCTTCTGTTTCTCGTCGCCCGGAAGGTACCCCAGGTCCTTGTTCGAGAGGGAGACGATGGGACGTGCCAGTAGAATATGTCCGTAGATCTTGTGCTGCTTCAGCGCCGATGCCAGTGCCAGCAGGGTTTTTCCCGTACCTGCCTTGCCGGTGAGGCCCACCAGTTTCACCTCCGGGTCGTTCAGTATCTCGAAGGCGAAGGTCTGCTCCGCATTGCGCGGCTGAATGCCGAAGTTGTTCTCCTTATTCACCTTGTTGATCTTCTGAGTGAAGGGGTTGTAGCGAGCCAGCACGCTATTGCGCTCGCTCTTGAGGATAAAGCACTGGTTCGGGTCCGGCTGCGTCTCGAAGCTGAACTCCTCCAGGTCCACGCCGGCTGTCTGGGCGTAAATTCTGTCGATCAGGTCAGGCTCGATCCCTTCGATCACCACCTCTCCCTGGTCGAAGATGTCGATGTTGGTCACCTTGTCGTTGATGTAGTCCTCGGCCAGTATACCCAGTGAGCGGGCTTTCATGCGCAGGTTGATATCCTTCGATACTAAGATCGTTTTCATCTGCGGATTTTTCTCGATCACATCGGCTACCACGGCAAGAATGCGGTTGTCGGGGATCTTCTCCGGAAAGGCATCATTAATCCGTTTGTTGTCGCGCGATGCGTTCACGATATATAGTTTTCCCTTGCCTACGCCCAAGTCTGCCCCGTGGGTGAAGAGATCGTCGTCAGTAATCAGGTCCAGCTCCCGCACGAAGGCGCGGGCGTTAAAGTTGATCTGTTCGTTTCCTTTCTTGAACTTGTCCAGTTCTTCCAGTACGATGAAGGGGATGTAGATGTCGTTCTCTTCAAAGTTATCTAAGCACTTGTAGTCGTGCAGGATCACGTTGGTGTCGAGGATAAAATTCTTCTTGGCACTCGCCTTTACGCTCTTGCGCTTACGGGTGGTTCCTGTTGTGTCTGCCTTGG
>JAQVWR010000129.1 GCA_028709605.1 Proteiniphilum sp. | reverse complement strand
TAATTATAAATAACGGATGAAGATAGAGATCAACGATATCACACAGATCAGGGCAGCAGCCAAAACCTTCCTCAGGGAGATGGAAGGGCATAAGGTCTTCGCCTTTTACGGTGCAATGGGCGCCGGCAAGACCACCTTTATCAAAGCTCTCTGTGAAGAGCTGGGAGTGAAAGAGACGGTAGCCAGCCCCACCTTTGCCATTATCAACGAATACCGGGACAGGGAGGGGGCGTCGGTTTACCATTTCGATTTCTACCGCATCAATAAGCTGGAAGAGGCTTTCGATTTTGGGTACGAGGATTATTTCTACAGCGGGAGCCTCTGCTTGATCGAGTGGCCGGAGCTGGTAGAAGAGGTCCTGCCGGAGGAAACGATACGGATTGCTATCCGGGAGACGGATCATGGACACCGTATTGTGGAAAGCATCGGCTCAAAAAAGGTGGTAGGTTAAACGAATCGCGACAGAATGACTCTTACAGAACAGAGCTCCCAGGGAGGGAGAGAAACCATATCATTGCACAGCCAGGGTTCGGGTATGGAACGAGCAGCATCATCTCTTACAGCAAAGGAAATGTGTCTTGTGAGTTGCATCCGATCCATTTGATAATTAATAGATTGAATCGTATGAAGAAAACAATCATAGCGGCTCTTATTGCACTTTCAGCCTTGTCGGCCTCGGCACAGGTGAACACCGACCGTGTGATGATGATCGGCAAGAATGCCCTCTATTTTGAGGATTATGTGCTGGCCATTCAGTACTTTAACCAGGTGATCACCGCCAAGCCCTATCTCGCCGCGCCTTATTATTTCAGGGCGATGTCGAAGTTTATGCTGGATGATTTCAAGGGTGCGGAAGAGGATGCCTCGGAGTGTTTGCTACGCAACCCTTATTACACGGCTGCCTATCAGCTGCGGGGAGCGGCCCGCCAGAACCAGGAGAGGTATGAGCTGGCTGCCACCGATTACCAGCGGAGCCTTGAGTTCTTCCCGGAGGACAGGATCACGCTGGTGAACATGGGGATCGTGAATGTGGAGATGAAGCAGTATGAGGTGGCGGAGAAATTCTTCGAGGTGCTGCTGCGACGGTTTCCCGATTATACCCCCGGATACCTGACGCGTGCACAGCTGTTTCTCGAGCAGAACGATACGGCGCGTGCGCTGGTCGACCTGGATAAAGCCATCGAGATTGACCCTTACACCTCCCAGTCATTCTCGGCGAGAGGGCTGCTCTATTTCCAGCAGAGAGAATACAACAAGGCGCTGGCCGACCTGGATGAAGCGATCCGCTTGGATCCCTACTTCACCGGCAACTATATCAACAGGGGGCTGGTGAAGTATCATCTGAACGACCTGCGCGGGGCGATGGCCGACTATGACCGGGTGATCGAGACGGACGAGAACAACCTGATCGCTCGTTTTAACCGCGGCTTGCTGCGCGCACAGGTGGCGGACAACAACCGGGCCATCCGCGATTTTGACAAGGTGCTGGAGCTGGATCCGGACAACACCATTGCTTATCTCAACCGGGCCGTGTTGAAGAGTGAGACAGGCGATAAGGGAGGTGCGCTCAGCGATCTGGATGTGGTGCTGGAAGCGCATCCCGATTTCTTCACCGGTTACTATATGCGGTCACAACTGAAACGGGAGCTGAGTGACCTGCGCGGGTCGGAGAACGACTATCTCCTGGCGCGCGCGGAGGAGGCAAAAGCCCGCAGGATGGCCACCACTGAGCCCAAGCCGGTCAGTCAGTCGGCCGACAAGGAGGGGGCGAAGAGCACCCGTGATGAGGCCGACACGAATATCGAGAAATTCAACCTGCTGGTGGTGGCACATGAGGACAACTCTCGGAAATCCAAATATCAGCGGCAGAGCAGGGGCAAGGTACAGAATATCCACGCACCGGTGGAGCCGGAGCCTCTCTTTGTGCTGACTTACTATGAGCGGTCGGTGGAAGTACACCGTCCGGTTTACTATTCTGCGACCATGGATCAGGCAAACAGTCAGCTCGGACTCAACTGGGTCCTGAAGGTGACCAATATTGAAGCGCCACTGAATGAGCTGCAGGTTCAGACCCATTTCCGGTCAATAGATCACTACTCGAAAAGGCTGGAGGAGGATCCCCGGAACGATGCCCTCTTTTTCGGCAGGGGGATGGATTTCATGCTGGTGCAGGATTACGAGAATGCACTGAAAGATATGAACCGGGTCCTGACCATCAATCCCGATATGCCGCTGGCACATTTTGTCAGGGCGGTGATCCGTACCAAGCAGCTGGAGTATGACCGGCTGCAGGATGAACCGATGATGGTGGATCACGGCAACGGTGTTGAGCTCCCCGGGAAGGGTGAACTGCCGGGTAAGATCCGCCTTCCGGAGATCTCCACCAAGTCGATCGACTATGAGGAGATCCTAAAGGAGTATGAAACGATCATCCGGCTCAATCCCGATTTCATCTTCGCATGGTACAACCGTGCTGAGATCTTCACCTTGGAGAAGGACTACCGTGCGGCGATCGCCGATTACACCAAAGCCATCGAATTGGAACCGCAGTTTGCCGAAGCCTATTTCAACAGGGGGATATCGCGTCTCTCCATTGGTGAGACCGCTGCCGGACTGGACGATTTGCGCAAGGCGGGTGAGCTGGGGATCATCCAGTCATACAGCATCATCAAGCGGATGCAATGAGCACTCGTCCAGCCTGAGTGAAACAACGGACCCCGGGGCCCGTCTCTTTAGTCCCTCGGGATATTGTATCGCAATCCGGCAAGGATCTTCCTCCCGTGCACAGGCCCCCACACCATGGTGGCGTCGAAGTTGTCGCTGCGGGGATTGGCGGCGTCGATGATCGGGTGCTCCTGACGGAAGTTGAACAAGTTCTCCGCACCCAGGTAAACCGAGAAGTTGCGGAAAAAACGGGTGATCTGTCTGTTGACCACCGTGAGGGTGATCTCCCGCTCCCCGATGGGGATGTAGAAGGTGGCGTTCACACCGGCATTCCAAGCTTCTTTCTGGTCGAGGTTTTCTGCGATCTCCATGCGTCGGGAGCTGGCCAGCAGATAGTTGTTCTCTGCCAGCACGTTTGCTGTGCGAAACCCTTTTCCTACGGATCCGCGCAGATGCACCCATTGGGCAGGATTGTACTTGAGGTGCAGCCGCGGAGTGACGAAAAAACCATACCGGCTGCTGTAGTCTGCACGG
>JAQVWR010000128.1 GCA_028709605.1 Proteiniphilum sp. | reverse complement strand
AATCACTGGTGTCCGGTAAAAAATATTTGCTAAAATGAAGGGGAACCCCTTTCGGGAATTCCCCCAGAAGGTTTACCTTTACAGTTACAACACAAAAAAGGATAACCAACATGGGCAAAGGTACAAATTTTAGCGGACAGCCGATCTTTACACAGCTGTTAAATTTATTGGACAAGTCAAAAATATTAAAGGCATCCAGAAGTTTCTTTGAGAATCCTGAAAAAGCCTGGCAGGAGCTTATTGAAGAGCAAAAGGCTCGACTAAAAATTAAAAACCCGGTTTTACCGGACAACAATGAATTTTAATCAATATGAAAAGCAATAAGCAATCGGCGGAGAATATTGTGTTCCCGGAGCATGTTATTGAGATGATAGAGTGAGGCACAAACAATGAGATCTGTGACAGCAGGATCTGTTTTTTCTTCTATCTCATGCGGAATCTATCGGAATAATTGCTATTTTTGCACTCCCGAATCGTTAGCTCAGCTGGTTTAGAGCGCTGCCTTGACAGGGCAGAGGTCGCCGGTTCGAATCCGGCACGATTCACATAAAAAAAGGGGAAGGTCCGCTGTCCGGTGAAATTGAATAATCATGCCAAGCAATTCAAAAGAGAGTGTTGATCGCCGCTGGCTTGCCGCCTACGTGCGGATGCATCACGAGAAGAAGGTGCGCGACCGGCTTGCGGAGACGGGGATCACCACTTTCCTGCCGGTACAGGCTGAGTTGCGGCAGTGGAGCGACCGCAAGAAGATGGTGGAGCGGGTGCTGATCCCGATGATGATCTTTGTGCAGGTGAACCGGGCAGAACAGTTGCGGGTGTTACAGCAGCCCGGGGTGATGCGATACATGGTACTCCGCGGCGAACATGCCCCCGCCGTGATTCCCGATGCGCAGATGGAATCGTTCCGTTTTATGGTCGACTACTCCGAGGCACCCGTCAGCTTCAACGGCTGTGACCTGCAGCCGGGCGAGCAGGTACGTGTGATCCGGGGGCCGCTCAGAGGGCTCACGGGCGAGCTGATCACGATCGACGGCAAATCCTCCATCGTCATTCGTATCGACCGTCTCGGCTGTGCCACCGTTGAGATGAACGCCTCCATGGTGGAACGCATCGGGTAAGAAAGCCGCTCCACGGATGCTTCGTGCTCCGGTTTTTAACCTGTCGCCTGCCTCTTTGTCCCTCGGTTTCCTTGTCATCTTTCCTTCTTTTGATTGACTACCGGAACATTTTTTTCAGGAAATAAGATGGTTTTACATAATTTGTCCTATATTTGCAATAAATGGCAAACAGCAGGTTGTGCTCGATCTGTTGTGCACCATCAGGCGAAGGAGAATCAAAAGGTTCGGTTACCAATCGGTTGGAGATCATCACGAGGAAAAGGTAGTCAAGCCTGAAATGTGTTTCATGCAAAGATCAGAGATATGTTATCCGTTATCAGATGTTATTTTTTTTCCGGTAACAGAGAGGTTTATTGTTCTCTTGCACGTGAGTATCATACTTCACCGGTGCATGTTTACCGGCTCGCTCACGGCAAAAAGAGCAGGAGCCATACGGATTATTTAATCCTTAAACGTCTCAGGGACTACGGCATCATTCGCACCACGCTGCGTTAAATTGCGAAGTTTGAAGGGTTCACGGTTTCAGGTTCTTTTCGTTCCGATGTTTCGGTGTGCAAACCTGAAAGCTGATGGCTGATGGCTGATAGCTGATCGCTAAAAATTCTTATCTTTGCGGACAACAAATCCAAAATAACAAATCATGAAAAGAACAAGCCAACTGGTTCTGATGCTCCTGCTGATGGCGGGAGCCGTTTTCGGACAAAAACAATACCACATCACCTCGCCCGATGGGCAGATGACGGCTGAGATCTCCATAGGCAGGCAGCTGACCTGGAGCCTGGCGTACGATGGTGAGCAGCTGATCGCACCCTCGCCGGTATCGCTCACCCTCGAAGGCGGTGAGCAGCTCGGCCCCGATGCCCGCGTGCGACGCGCCAAAAAACAAAGCACCGACGAGGCCATCGCCTCTCCCTTTTGGATCTCCTCCGAAGTCCTCAACCAATACAACGAGCTGCAGTTCACTTTTCGTGGCGACTGGGGCATCACCTTCCGCCTCTACGACGACGGGCTGGCCTACCGGTTCCATACCCTCCGCAAGGGAACCGTCATTATCGCCTCCGAGGAGGCCACCTTTCGCTTCACGGGCGATCAGCCTGCATGGGTGCCCTACGTGAAAGGAGGACAGGGCGGTGACCAGCTGCAGAGCTCGTTTGAGAACACCTACGTGCACACGCCCCTCTCGCAGATCGACCGCGAGCGGCTTATCTTCCTGCCTGTTTTGGTGGATGCGGTGGAAGGTAAGCGGATCCTGATCACCGAGGCAGACCTGGAGTCCTATCCCGGCATGTACCTCACCCCCGATGAAACAACCCCCCACACCCTGAAAGGTCTCTTTGCACAGGCTCCCGCCGTAGTAGAGCAGGGAGGACACAATATGCTGCAGATGCGTGTTACCGAAAGAGAGCCTTTTATTGCCAAAACGGAAGGCAATCGCAGTTTCCCCTGGCGCGTATGCGTGGTGGCCGGCAACGATGCGGCACTCGCCGCCAGCGATATGGTCTATCGCCTTGCTTCCCCCTCCCGCATCACCGACACCTCCTGGATCCGTCCCGGTAAGGTGGCCTGGGAGTGGTGGAACGACTGGAACATCAGCGGTGTCGACTTCCAGTCCGGCATCAACAACGATACGTACAAGTATTATATCGATTTTGCTTCGCAGCACGGCATCGAGTATGTGATCCTCGACGAGGGATGGGCCGTCAACCGGCAGGCCGACCTGATGCAGGTGATCCCGGAGATTGATATCCCGGAGCTGGTGGCTTACGGTCGTGAGCGCGGCGTGGGCATCATCCTCTGGGCCGGCTATCATGCCTTCGACCGTGATATGCAAGCAGTGTGCCGCCACTATGCGGAGATGGGCGTGAAAGGATTCAAGGTCGATTTTATGGATCGCGACGACCAGGAGATGGTCGACTTCATCTACCGCGCAGCGGAGACTGCCGCCAAGCACCGGCTGCTGCTCGATTTTCACGGTATGTATAAGCCCACCGGCCTGAGCCGCACCTGGCCCAACGTCCTCAATTTCGAGGGGGTGCACGGGTTGGAGCAGCTGAAGTGGTCGTCGCCCGAGAGCGTTGACATGGTCACCTACGATGT
>JAQVWR010000050.1 GCA_028709605.1 Proteiniphilum sp. | reverse complement strand
GGGAGGTGTTGAAAAAGATCATGCAGCGCCATGTAGTGATCGACGGCCGTAACATCTACAACGGTGCCGAACTGTCATCACTCGGTTTCGAATACCACGGGATAGGGCAGAAATAGGATATCTGTCAGTCAAGCAATAAGGATGGTTGCAAAAGCACGGGATTTTCGATTGGCACGCCGGCCGGCCTCACGGGGCGGAGAAGCAATCACTTCTTCTTCCTTACGGATAAGCTGTTCAAAATCGAGCAGCTCCTGTTCGATGCGCTGCTGCTCTGCCTTCATCTCCTCTTCCCCGCCGGTAAAGGCGGGGTTATAATGCACCTTCACCCTCCAATAACGGGTCACCGGCGCATCCCACTGCGCCTGCACCTGCTGGATACAGCAGCTGCAGATCATCAGCAAAAGGAGCCTCCCTCTTTTCATGCGATTCGGTCAGGGTTCTTCCTGGTGATGATCCTTTATCTCGGTGAACGCTACATCCTCCGCCTCGCTTTTTTCGAAGGTTTTTTTCTGATACTCGATAATGCGCTCCTCCTGCGTCTCCGGCTGGCGCTGCTCCCGGGTTGCTGCACGGCGGTCCGAAGCGGGTTGTCCGAACCGTTTGCCCAGCAGGAACGCAACGAAGCCTTTCATCAGGAGGTAGGCTGCGACAAAAAGAAGGAGAAATTTAAGCAGAAATCCCATATGATCACTCTGATTTGGTGCTGTTAGTATGTAAAGATACGATTTTCATGCGATTCCTTCTCCGGCTTTGTATTATTTAACGGTTTATAGCGGTTAACCGGGAGGCCGGCTAACAACCCGGAGGGGATGTTGCAGGATGCAGCGGATCTGTAATGGATTTGCCCGGGACAAATGCCGTGGAGCCGATGTGGCGTTATCTGGCGGATCTGCCCCGGATGAGGCCCGTGAGCAGCGAGAGGGCAATATAGGTGAGGATAGACCAGGCGATGCCGGTGATACCCCATATCGCGATCAGCACGGCGGAGAGCAGGACGAGGGTGAGCTGCCGTTCGTTGCCCCTCAGACTCAGCTGCTTGATCTTCAGTGAGAACATCGGGAGCTCGCTGACCATCAGCAGGGAGAGGAGCAAAATCAGCAATAGCGTCAGATAGAGAAAGAATGTCTCCGACGGCGCCAGGCGCTGCATACCGTAACAGTAGCTGATCCAGAAGAGCGCGTTGGCAGGTGTGGGCAGACCCAGAAAGGAGCTGGTTTGCCGTTCGTCGAGGTTGAACTTCGCCAACCGGTAGGCCGAGAAGAGCGGGATCAGGAACGCCAGGTAAGGGATCAGGGGCGACATCGCACCGAGAGACGCAGGAATAGGGAGATGGTCGCGTAGCAGCATGTAGACAGCTGCCGCGGGTGCCACGCCGAAGCTGACCGCGTCGGCCAGTGAGTCTAATTCCCTGCCGATGGAGGAGTAGGCTTTCAGCAGCCGCGCCGCCATGCCGTCGAGGAAATCGAACAACGCGGCGATCCCCACCCAGAGGACCACTGCCGTAAAAGCTCCCCGGAAAGCCATAGTGAGGGCAATGCAACCCGAGAGGAGGTTGAGCAGCGTGATCATATTGGGTATTTGTTTCTTCATCGCTTTTTATTTGATCTGTTTGTTGAGTCGTGCCAGGAAGGTGATGTTGGCGCGCACCTCCTCCCCCATTGTGACCAGGATCTCACTGTCGACCGGCAGGAAGATGTCCATGCGGGAGCCCAGCTTGATGAAACCCAGCGGCGAACCGATGTGCAGTTTATCTCCCTCCTTCACGTAGGTGACGATGCGGCGTGCCACCGCACCGGCAATCTGTTTGGTGAGGATGGTGCCGTACCCGGGCGTTTCGATGACGATATTGGTGTGTTCGTTCTCGTGGCTGGATTTGGGCAGGTAGGCCCGGTAAAAGTTACCCTTCACATGTGAACAATGAGTGATCCTGCCCGATACCGGTACCCAGTTAGAGTGGGCGTTGAAGAGTGACATGAAGATGGAGATCTGGATGCGTTCCTCCTGAAAGAACTCCTTTTCAAACACCTTCTCGATCACCACGATGCGCCCGTCGGTGGGGGCGTTAACCAATCCGTGCAGGTCGCCTTTGTAGGTCCGTTCCGGTTGCTTGTAGAAGTTGAGCGCTGTAGCAAAGAACAGGATCGATACCCCCAGAAGCAGTACCGTGAACAGGGTGTTGGGCAGCCAGACAAAGGTGGCCGTATTGATCAGCAGCAACACCATGAAAATACGAAACAGAGGGGCTTTGCCCTCCTTGTGAATCTCTATCTTCATGCTTCCTAATTTACATCAAAATAGCGTTTTTGGTAGGTTGAATCGACAGGATTGCTGCCGGGCCGGGCTCGATACAGGCTGTCCGATTTCTTCTCGATTGTTTCACGATATTTCTTCGGCACAAACTCATCCCAGAATGCGCTGTGCAGGTGGGGGACGATAGCGGGTACCACTGCTTCCACGCGCCCGTAGAAGAAGGACTTATCTCGTATCTGCCGGTTGATGATCTTCTCATTGTGGTCGAGGATCAGCACCAGGTTGAGCAGGATGCTCAGAAAGAGCATCAGGGTGCCGGCGGCAATCATCGCCCCGGCAAGACGGTTCGCGAAGCTCAGCAGCACCACGTCGATGAACTGCTGCAGCAGCCTGCCTGCCAGCGACAGCACCACGGCAATGGCGGCAAACGCCAAGACAAAAGAGAGGGCATGAGCCGCCTCGGGAGTGAGGTTGATCCATCCCGTGAGCAGGGGTTGGATGATTGCCGTCACCCTGCCGCCGAAGATGGCGGAAAGAACCAGGATGGCCAGTTCCACTATCTGCCTGATCAGCCCCTTGCGGTAGCCGTTGATCAGGGCGATCAGCAGCAGGATGCCTGTGGTCAGGTCGAACCAGTTCATCATTGTTTTTCCAGTGTGGTTTGTCGGCTTTCGATCTCTTCGTGCAGAAAGAGCGACGCCAGTTGTTCGAATTTCTCCGGGGCACCGGTGGTGAAATAACGGACCGTGCCGCCCCGCGTACATTTTTCGTCGATCTCCGGATGGCGACGGAGATAATCTTTCAGGCTGGTGGCGATGTAGCTGCCCTGTGAGATTACCCGGGTGCCGGCAGGCAGGTGTTGCCCGATCTTGTCCAGCAGCAACGGGTAGTGGGTACAGCCCAGGATGATGGTGTCGATCAGCGGATCCTTCTCATAGAGGCGCTCTAGGTGCTGCTGCACGAAATAGTCGGCTCCCGGCTTGTCATGTTCCCTGTTCTCCACCAGTGGCACCCACATGGGGCAGGCTTCGCCGGTGACGGTGAGCTGCGGATGCAGCTTGCCGATCTCGATTTCGTAGGAGTGTGACCGGATGGTACCCTCCGTGCCCAGCACGCCGATATGGCCCGTGGTGGTGAGCGCTGCTACACACTCCGTTGTGGGGCGGATCACGCCCAGCACTCTGCGGGAAGGAGCGATTGCCGGAAGGTCGTGTTGCTGGATGGTGCGCAGTGCCTTTGCCGAAGCGGTGTTGCAGGCCAGGATCACCAGGTGGCAGCTACGGGCAAAGAACCACTCTACCGCCTCCAGCGTGAACCGGTAGACACTGTCGAACGAACGGCTGCCGTAGGGTGCCCGGGCGTTGTCACCCAGGTAGAAGTAGTCATACTCCGGCATCAACGCTTTAATGGCGGATAAGACTGTCAGTCCGCCGTAACCGGAATCGAAGATCCCGATAGGGCCGGCAGGAGCTTCCGTTTGTTCTTTCACAACCAACAAAATAAAAATTAACGTATGCCCAGCTTCCTCTTCACCAGGGGATTGGCATTGACTGCATCGGGCGAGACAAAGGCGATACCGGAATCAGCCAGGTCGTAGATCACCGTGAAACGTTGTTCCAGACCTACTGCATGTATCGCTTCGCTGATCTTTTGCCGCAACGGCTTCAGCAATTCCTTCTCCTGGTTTTCAATATCCTGCTGCGCCAGCTCCATAAACTGCTGCATCCTGCTCTCCAGTTCGGTCAGCTCCTGCATTCTGCGCAGTTTGATGTTCTCGGCCAGCGATGCCTGGTAGGTGATGTAGTCGGAGTACTTTTTATTGTAGTCGTTCTGCATCAGCTCCAGCTCCTTCTTATAATTGTTGCTCAGCGTAAGCAGCTGTTCAGTGGCCTGCTGCTTCGCCGGTAATTCATTCAACAGTTCGTCGGTATTTACATAGGCTACGTTGATCTGCTGCTGTGAAAAAGCAGACGTGCCGGCCAGCAACATACATACAGCAAGACTGAAAAAGATTTTCTGCGTCATAATCATCCTTTTTTTCCCATCCCTGTGTGTTGCGGTCGCATCTGCCCGGAATCAGGCAGATGCAACCGCTTTCAGGGTAGGAATTAAAATAACAATGTCAATTGGTTATACACTTTTGCCCCCGGACCTCATTTGCATGGAAGGCCCTCTCAGGTGTAAGGGGACTTCTTTACAATGTTTTCTTTACTTCTGTCTCTTCGTACGCCTCAATGGTGTCACCCACCTTGATGTCGTTGAAGTTGTGGATGGTGATTCCGCACTCGTAGCCCGAGCTGACTTCCCGTGCATCTTCCTTGAAGCGCTTCAGTGAGTCGAGCTCACCGGTGAAGATTACGATGCCGTCACGGATCAGACGCACAAGGCTTGATCGCTTGATCTTGCCGTCGCGGACCATGCTGCCGGCTACCGTGCCCACCTTAGAGATCTTGAAGACGTCGAGCACCTCGGCGTTGCCGGTGATCTCCTCTTTCACCTCGGGTGCGAGCATGCCTTCCATAGCGGCTTTCACCTCTTCGATGGCGGAGTAGATGATGGAGTAGAGACGGATATCCACCCCCTCTTTCTCGGCCTCCTTGCGGGCGCCCAGCGAGGGACGTACCTGGAACCCGATGATGATGGCATCGGAGGCGGCTGCCAGGGTGACATCCGACTCGGAGATCTGCCCCACCGCCTTGTGGATCACGTTCACTTGTATCTCTTCCGTGGAGAGCTGTATGAGCGAGTCGGAGAGTGCTTCTACCGATCCGTCCACGTCTCCCTTCACGATGATGTTCAGCTGTTGGAAGTTGCCGATGGCGATGCGGCGGCCGATGTCGTCGAGGGTGAGCATCTTCTGCGTGCGGAGCGATTGTTCCCGTTGTAGCTGTTCGCGACGGTTGGCAATGGAGCGTGCTTCCTGCTCCGTCTCCATTACGTTGAAGGTGTCACCGGCCTGTGGCGCGCCGTTCAGTCCCAGGATCAACGCCGGTTCTGCAGGACCTGCCGTCTCGATGCGCTGGTTGCGTTCGTTGAACATCGCCTTTACCCGTCCGTAATAGCCTCCTGCCAGAACGATATCGCCCTGGTGCAGGGAACCGTTCTCCACCAGTACGGTAGAGACATATCCGCGTCCTTTATCGAGTTCCGACTCGATGATGGAGCCGACGGCCTTCCGGTCGGGGTTGGCTTTCAGCTCGAGCAGGTCGGCTTCGAGCAGCACCTTCTCCAATAGCTCCCGGATGCCGATGCCTTTCTTGGCGGAGATATCCTGCGACTGGTATTTGCCGCCCCAGTCCTCTACGAGGTAGTTCATCTCGGCCAGTCGTTCCTTGATCTTCTCGGGGTTGGCACCCGGCTTGTCGATCTTGTTGATGGCGAAGACGATGGGGACGCCGGCCGCGCCGGCATGGTTGATCGCCTCCACGGTCTGCGGCATCACGTTGTCGTCGGCCGCCACGATGATGATGGCCACGTCCGTCACTTTCGCTCCGCGCGCACGCATGGCGGTGAACGCCTCGTGACCCGGCGTATCGAGGAAGGTGATCTTGCGTCCGTCTTCCAGTTGTACGTTGTAGGCACCGATATGCTGGGTGATCCCTCCGGCCTCGCCGGCGATCACGTTGGTGCTGCGGATGCTGTCAAGCAGCGAGGTCTTTCCGTGGTCCACGTGACCCATCACGGTGACAATGGGCGGACGGGATACCAGATCCTCCGGTGCATCTTCCTCCTCCTTGATCGCCTCGATCACGTCGGCACTCACATATTGCGTTTTGAAGCCGTACTCTTCGGCTACGATGTTGATGGTTTCTGCGTCGAGCCGCTGGTTGATGGCTACCATCACGCCCAGGCTCATACAGGTGGAGATGACGTTGGTAACCGGCACGTTCATCATGTTGGCCAGGTCATTGGCTGTCACAAACTCGGTCAGCTGCAGCACGCGGCTCTGCCGCTTCTGCTGTATCAGCTCCTCCTGCTGTCTGTGGGCGCTGGCTTCCCGTTTTTCGCGGCGATACTTGGCTCCTCCCTTCTTGCCTCTCTTCTCGGTGAGGCGGGCTAGCGTCTCCTTGATCTGCTTCTGCACATCTTCTTCGCTCACCTCTGCCTTGATGGGTTTGCGCAGCGACGGTTTCCGGTCACCCCGCGAAGTCTGGTTGTAGCTCCCCGGCTTGTCGATGTTCACCTTGCCGGTACGGATCCGTT
This sequence comes from Proteiniphilum sp., assembly GCA_028709605.1. Lineage (GTDB taxonomy): Bacteria > Bacteroidota > Bacteroidia > Bacteroidales > Dysgonomonadaceae > Proteiniphilum. Next base: position 7,013 of record JAQVWR010000050.1, on the reverse strand, counting down.
TGCGTTTTTTCTTCTTGCTCTCCTCTTCGTTTTCGCCGATGAGCGGCTTTTTCTTTTCGTCGATCGCCTCTTTCTTCAACAGCTTCACCTTTTCTTCCTTCAGCTTCTTGCTGTCGAGGGCTTTCTGCTCACGTTCCAGACGCTCTTTCTTGCGTTGTGCCCGCGATTTGCGGGGAGGGCGGGTGCGATCGTTGATGGAATCGAGGTCGATGGATCCTTTCACCACGATATTCGACTCCAGCTTGTTGTTGTGCAGGCGGAACACCTTGTCGTCGCTTTCGGTTTCGTTCCTCTCGGCTTCACCGCTTTTAGCTCCTGCATCTACCGCTTCTGCGGAGGGCGCTGCGGCACTATCCGTCTCCTTGTGATCCCCCTGTTCGCTTGCGGCGGATATTGTTTCCTTCTCAGCGGGTTTCCCCGATTCAGGGGTGGCCGGTTCCTCCTTCTTCGCTGTCACCGTCTCCTTTACAGGGGCGGGCATCTCTTCACGGGGCGGGGTGGACTCCTTCACTGCAGGCGCTGCAGGCATTTCTGCTGCTTCGACCTCTTTCGCCCCGGATGCGGGCTGCTCCGGTACCCCGGCGGCAGGAGCAACAGGCTCCCTTTTCTCTTCAGTCGGTATCACCACCTCTTCTGTTTTTTGCTCTTCTGCTTTCTTCATCGCAGCCTCTTTTTCTTCTGCCTGCGGTTGATCCTTCTTCGGTTCGCTTTTCTTTTTGCCGAGGTTGTCCAGATCGATGCTGCCCACCACATTGAAGTGAGGCTTCATCTCTTTCGGAATCTCGGTCTCGATCACCTCTTTTTCTGCCTTCTTGCGGGGAGCCTGTTCTTCCGGCAGCTCGTACCCCTCGATGGCTACGGTCTCTCGCTTCTCTTCACGGCGGTGCATCTTCTCGCGTGTCTCGGTTGCCTCCCGACGGATATTTTTGTCTTTGCCGAATTCTGCAATCAGTATGTCATACTGTTCATCCTCAATTTTAGCGTTAGGATTTGCTTCTACTTCAATACCTTTCTTGTGCAGAAATTCAACCAGCGTGTTGATTCCCACATTCAAATTTTTCGATACTTTAATTAATCTAATAGGCATATATCTCTTCTATCCCTTTCTCTGGTTATGTTTTGTGAACAGTATGGTTGTCTGGTCATTCCTGCTGCTGCCAGAAGAGCACTGCTCTTCCTGCCGGCGCCGTGCTGATTGCGGAGCGGTTAACCCTCTTTCTCTTTCTCTTTCTCTTCGGCCTTTTCGGCGATGTCGCTGCCGGCTTCTGCTTCGTAAGTGTCTTCTTCTTCGGAAATGTCGCTGCCGGCTTCTGCTTCGTAAGTATCTTCCTCTTCGGGAATGTCGCTGCCGGCTTCTGCCTCATAGGTGTCTTCCTCTTCCTCCTCGAATTCGTAACGAAGGATGGCCAGCACCTCATCTACGGTGCTTTCTTCCAGGTCGGCTTCCCGGATCAAACGTTCCCTGCTGGTGGCCAACACATTTTTAGCGGTTGAGCAGCCGATTTTCTTCAGCTGGTCGATCACCCATCCGTCGATCTCATCGCGGAACTCATCTAAGTAGATGTCTTCCTCGTCCACCTCGTCGATGTCGCGGAACACCTCAATGTTGTAGCCGGTGAGCATCGATGCCAGCTTGATGTTGGCCCCCCCCTTTCCGATGGCCAGGGAGACCTCCTCAGGGTTGAGAAACACCTCGGCGCGATGCTCCTCCTCCTTGAGGGTGATGGAGTTGATGCGGGCGGGACTCAGTGCACGCTGGATAAAGAGCGTGGTGTTGTTGGTATAGTTGATCACGTCGATGTTCTCGTTACGCAGCTCCCGGACGATGCCGTGGATACGGAATCCCTTCATTCCCACGCAGGCACCCACCGGGTCGATGCGGTCGTCGTAAGCCTCCACGGCTACTTTGGCCCGTTCCCCCGGGATGCGGGCGATCCCCTTGATGGTGATCAGCCCGTCGGCGATCTCGGGAATCTCCTGCTCGAAGAGGCGTTCCAGGAACACCGGGGAGGTGCGGGAGAGGATGATGCGCGGGTTGTTGTTCTTGTTTTCCACACGGGCTACCACCGCACGGGCATGCTCGCCCTTGCGGAAGAAGTCGCTCGGGATCTGTTCCGTTTTGGGCAAGATCAGCTCATTGTGCTCATCGTCGAGCAGCAGCAACTCCTTCTTCCAGATCTGATAGATCTCACCCGATACGATTTCGCCCACCTTCTCTTTGTACTTGTTGTAAAGGTTGTCCTTCTCCAGCTCCAGGATCTTCGATGCCAGTGTCTGGCGCAGGTTGAGGATGGTACGTCGTCCGAAGTGTTCCAGGGAGACCTCATCGGTCACCTCTTCTCCCACTGCAAAGTCCTCGTCGATTTTCAGCGCCTCGGAAAGCGTGATCTGCAGGTTGGAATCCTCCAGCTCGTCGTCTTCCACGATGGTGCGGTTGCGCCAGATCTCCAGGTCCCCCTTGTCGGGGTTGATGATGATATCGTAGTTCTCATCGGTGCCGCTCGACTTGGAGATCACGTTGCGAAACGACTCTTCCAGCACACTGATGAGCGTAGCCTTGTCGATATTCTTCAGTTCGTTGAATTCGGAAAAAGTATCTATGAGACTGATGGTTTCTTTCTTCTTGCCCATATATTATTTAAATCGTATAAGATATTTTGTATATTTCACATCATCGTATGCCAGGTGAAGATCTTCTTCCACCATTGTCTTGCGCTTGGCCCCCTCCTGTTTCACCTTGCGGGTGACCGTGAGGGTGAACCCCTCTTCATCGGACGATCTCAATATGCCGGAGGTCTTGATGCCTGCCCGCGTGAGCACCTCTACCTCTTTCCCTGCATATTTCCTGTACTGACGCCGTGTCTTAAAAGGAGAGGTGAGGCCGGTAGAAGTGACGGTCAGCTCGAAATCCTCGCTGTTGCGGTCGAGTTTCGATTCGAGATGGCGGCTCAGCGCTACACAGTCGTCGATATCCACTCCCTCATCGTTGTCGATCTCCACGGTGAGGCTATTGCCGGCACCCACTGTCAGATCCACCAGGTAGTTGGGTGTATCCTTCAGATACTCCTCCGCGAGGGTGATAAGCACATCTTTTTCGATCATATTCGCTCTCATGAACAAAAAAGGAAGCGGTTCTTCCTGCTTCCCTCTTTCTTGTCGGTTGCAAAGATATTATTTTCAAACGGATTCACAAAATCTTTGCCCTATTTTCTGCTATGTTGCTTCCTTTCCCATGGGGACCGTTTTTTTTACCGGTTTCGCCGCCGACATTCCGGCGGGTTTACTTCCCCTGTGTAGCGTCTCATTCATCCGGAAAAAACTGAACATCAGCGTCGGGCGGCGGAATGTTTACCTCTTTCTCTTCGTTCAGTGCCACGATTTCTTTCCGGTTGCGAATTTTAGGGATGACCGCATCGTCGGCAATACCGATAATGACTCCGAATTCGTAGAGATGGGTTACGATCAATCCCTCTTTGCGCAGGCTCTCCGCCACGGAACCCAGACGGTCCAGATAGATCTCGGATATGGTAATGACAATATGTCTCATTGTTTTTTTCCTTTGGGTGCGAGGGATAAACCGGCTCCCACATCTTCCGGTAACAACGGCAGGCTTCTGGCCATCTCTCTTAATTCTTTGACGGCCATCGACGGTGTGGCGTCGGGATGTTTTTCGAAGAGCAGTGCTAAAATACCGGCCACATACGGTGTTGCCATGCTGGTTCCCGAGAGAGTGCGGTTTCTTGCCGGCATGGGCCAGGATGAATAGATCGCCACTCCGGGCGCAGCGATGTCCATTTCGCCTCCCGGGTTGATGGCCCGGTTGGAGAAGTCAGCTACCTGCAGCGCTTCATCCAGGGCAGCCACTGCCAGGATAGAGGGACAGTCGGCGGGACTTCCTACAGGGCTGAACTGTTTTTTGGAGCGTCTGCTCTCGTTCCCTGCCGCAGCAACAATCACGGTTCCTTTCGAGAGCGCATAACGGGCCGCTCTCTCATACGCTTCATCATAATGGTCTCCGGGAAGAACCTTGGATCCCAGTGACATGGATAGTACTTTGCATCCGCTGTTGGCCGCCCAGGTCATTCCGTTCAGCACCCATGCCTGGGCGCCGCTGCCCTGGTTGTTCAGTACCTTGCCGGCATAGATATGTGCACCGCTAGCCACCCCATATCGTTGTTCGTTCAGGTCGACCGACCCGCAGGCGGTTCCGATGCAGTGTGTTCCGTGCCCGTGCTGATCCTGGATGGTTTCATCGGGTACAAACGAGTAAGTAGTCACCTCTCTTCCTTTGAAATCGGGATGAGAGGTGTCAAAGCCGGTATCAATGACGGCTACCCCTACACCGGCTCCGGTGTAGGGCGAGTGGAGCGCTTCCGTGATCCGGATCCCCCAGGTAGATGGGAGCTTCGTCGCTTCAGGTACCTCGTCGGGGATATAGACCACTTTTTCCGGCTCGATCAGATAATCCGCATCCGACGAGGCCAGGCGGTCGATCATTTCTTCTCCGGCACCCATCAGGGCTACCCCCAGCTCGTTGTAGAACAATGCATCTGCACCTTTTATCTTGCTTTCATCCAGCGTTTCCTTTACAAAATCGGCTGTGTTGGCAACGGTAAAGCCCCATTTGGTTTCTAACATTCTGGTGGCTTTCATGACGCTTTTGTGGTCCTCTTTCAGGATCAGCAAATACCTGCCTGTGTACAGCGGGTTGTGGTCATCCTCTCGGTCGTATCTCTCCTGAATGAAAGGGCCGAAAGTGTCTCCCGTCGCGGGATGATCCCGCAGGTAGGTCTGTTTTCCCAGTATGGGTGGTTTCATTTCGTTCTCGTTTTTATGTGCACATTGAATCCTGTTTCCTGTAACATCTCTGACACTCTGAAGAGGTTTCCGTTCACGCGAACCGCTCCAGAATATCTTTGTCCACAATGCTGAATACCGTTTTTCCCTCGGGGGGGTTCTCCCGGAACGCTGTGATGATCCCCTTTGCCAGTAACACATTCACCGCGGCCTTTTCAGGGATACTCATCTGATACCGGCCGGTGAGCCGGTTGTCGTGTGCTTTGATCTTTCTCAATATCTCTGTTTCCTCTTCCGTCAGCGTAGCGACTTTCGGTGTTGCCCCGTACTCCCCGCCGGAAGGAATGTCGTTTTTCATCCCTTTTTGCCAGAGCAAAAGTTCGGCTGCTTTGATTCTGTTTTCTTCCATGAGTGACAAGAGGTTGGGAAGGTGAAGTCGGGTGTAGATGTATCCGGTAATGAAACCGGCGATGGTGAAATAGATGAGCAACGCAATCAATGACGGCTTTGCCAGATCACAGTTCATGGACATGCAGGCTCTGTCCGTAAGGAGTCTGTCCGCCATGTCCTGCAAATAAACGGGTATTTTTGTCAGTTGGGTAAGGGTGACCCCGATGATGATCTTGGTCAGCCAGTCTGATATTTCTTCCAGGTTCGTGTTGGGACGGTACTTGGTATTTCGGTCGTACTCTTCCCGGGGGTCGTATTTTTTGTTCAGCCTGGGGATGCCAAACAGAAAACCCAAGACAGCACCCACCAGCAACGAAGCAAGCGAGATGATGAGCAGCAAGGCCAGGAGATCCCAATAGGCGGATGAGAGGGCTGCACACGAAAAACAGGCCAGGAATCCCGCGACGAGGACAAACAGCGGTAACAGATAAACGGTCTGTTTCAGCTTTCCGGAAGGTGCGTTCGCTTCCATAATGTAGTTCGGGTAAGATTAATCTGTTTCATTTTGCCTGGGTGAACCGCCAGAGTGATCTCCCGCAGGCAAACCATACCCTGCCAAAGCAGGTAGTCACTGTAAACCGCCACAGTTATGTCTGATACTGTGGGAAAATTACGCCGCTTAGTGGCTGCAAGTTAGTGCAATCATTTGAATCGTACAAGCGGAAAGGATTTTTTTTGTTGCAGGCTGTCGCGATTGCCTGATTGGAACAGGCCCGTGACACAATGTCGAAAATATTGTGTATTTTTGTTTACTGAAATAAAAAATAGCCGAAAAAATTGAAAAGAGGATGGAGAAATCGGATAGCAGTCCAATTGTGTACGACAAAAGCGTGATCGACTTTGTAACCGTTGCGGTGGAGTTCTGCGCTTTTCTGGAAAATGAGGAGCCATTGCCCCGGGCAGAGTGGATAGACCGCATGTTGAAAATGCTGCCGCTGTTATATGTGAAAGCATCCCTGTTACCTGAAATCCCGCCAACAGATCAGGAGCCCCCTGCCGCTTTTGTGCGGGAAGAGGATTATTCGCGTGTGGCAACCCGTATTGCCGAAGTGATGGGAGAGGAAGATACCTACCTGGATGTTTTTGTTGACGATATGAAGTACAGCGACCAACCTGTTGCTGCCTTTGTCTCGGAGAATATTGCCGATCTGTACCAGGATATCCGGAACTTCGTCTCGGTTTACCAGTTGGAACTCACCGGACAAATGCAGGACGCCCTCTGCATATGCCGGGAGAACTTCTTTCTTTACTGGGGGCAGAAGCTGGTGAATGTGATGCGCCCCCTGCATGCGCTGAAATGCAGTGAAGCGGAGAATGAAACGGGTGCAGGAAGGGAGGATCTTAACGGGGAGGAATTGTGGGACTGACGATCACTAAAGAACAACTGGCCGAATTGCCGATAGAGACGTTTGACGGCAGGATCATCGTGGTCGATCAACCGCAGGAGGTTGCCGAAGCGGTGAAGTTTCTTTCCACCCGGAAGGCGATCGGCTTCGATACCGAGACCAAGCCGGCTTTTAAACGGGGACAGATCCATAAGGTGGCACTGATGCAGCTGGCCACCGAGGAGGAGTGCTACCTCTTCCGCCTCAACAAGATCGGCTATCCCGACGCGCTGGAGCAACTCATGAGTGATCCTGCCATCAGGAAGATAGGACTCTCCCTGCGCGACGACTTCGCTGCCATCCGCAAACGTTCCGCCCGCAAACCGGAGAACTTCATCGACCTGCAACTCTTCGTCGATCAGTTTGGCATTGAGGACAACA
>JAQVWR010000049.1 GCA_028709605.1 Proteiniphilum sp. | reverse complement strand
GGGATAACCCCATCTCGATCAGATAATCTTCGATCTTATAAGCGGTTCCCAGCGGATCGACCGCCTTGACAAAACCCGAAAAAGAGAAAAGGCCCCCCACCACAATGCGAGAAATTGTGACGACGAGATCCATCCCTCTTTGTGCCGGCTGTTGCTTCATGGGCGCTCCTCTCCACAATGCAGTTTGATCAGTCCGAAGACAGCATAGTTAATCATATCCAGGTAATTGGCATCGATCCCTTCTGAAATGAGGGTCTGACCCTGTTTGCTTTCTATCTCCTTGGTACGGTAGATCTTCATCAGGATCAGGTCGGTGTAGGAGCTCATGCGCATACTCCTCCAGGCTTCGTCATAATCATGATTCTTGTCACCCATCAGCTCCTTTGCCATCTGCAGATAACCGTCATAGAGCTCCAATGCTCTTTCCGCAGTGATGTCAATGGTGTCGGCATAGCCCAGCTGCAGTTGGATCAGTCCGATGATGCCGTAGTTGACGATGCCGATGAACTCGGGGAAGATACCCTCCTCCACCCGGCTTTCCTTCTTCACCTCCAGTGAACGGATCCGGGTGGCTTTGATAAAGATCTGGTCGGTGACCGACGCGGGGCGTAAGATACGCCAGGAAGCTCCGTAATCGGAGAGTTTTTTTGAGAAGATCTCACGACAAAGCGCGGTTACTTCGTCAAACTGCTGGTTGGTAGCATCCATCGTCAATAGGAATGATCTGTGTAACGTAAAACAACTAAAGTGAACGCGGTTGTACCTTGTTCGGCCACACAAAGGTACACAAAAAAAAGGGACAAGCATGTCACCTTGTACCTTTTTCTCTCTTTCTGTGGCTGTGCCGCTTCAGGAGATGCGAATCGACTTGCCTATGCGGAGCACCGTTCGTGTGTTGATGTTGTTCAGGTTGCAGAGCTCTCTCACGGTGACCCCATACCGCTTTGCAATGGCACCCAATGTATCTCCCTGTCGGATGCGGTGATATTTCACATCGCCCGATACATATTTGTTGGTACTGTTGGCTGCTTCTTTATAGTTGGCGGAAGCAGATGCGGTAATTCTGCTGCTACGGGTCGTTTTCCTGTAGCTGGAGTTGGTGACCAGGTACTCATCGCGATGCGGCACCTTGTTTTCGAAATCAATGATAAAGTTGGGATTGATGGGCTGCCCCAGAAAACGCGTTTCGAAGTGGAGGTGCGACCCGAAGGAACGTCCGGTATTTCCGGCCAGGCCAATGGGCTGACCCGAACGCACAAACTCATTCTCATCCACCAGAAATTTCGACAGATGACCGTAAACCGTTTCCAGCCCGTTCAGGTGGCGGATCACCAGATAATAACCGTAACCTCTTCTTTCGAACTGTTTCACCCGTATCTTCCCGTCGAAAGCGGCATAAATCGTATCACCGGTCTGCGCTTTAATGTCAATGCCATAGTGGTAACGGCGACTGCCCCTCCTTCCGAAATTGGAAGTCATACGTCCGACCACCGGCATGGTAAAATTCTCCAGATTGACAAGGAAGGTGTCGGGTGCATTCTTGATACTGCCGTAAATGTTGACATGACGATTCGCCCACATTCCCCCGTACACATCGTCTGCAGGGATCGCATTCGGATCAAATGCCTCGCGGCGTTCTTCAGCCTCCTCAAGTACGGACAAATCCATTTTCAGCCTCAGGCCATCGGCAAACAAACCGGGCTGCTCGCTTAAACTGGAACTGTGTAACTGCTTGTGACTCACCTCCGGCCTGGACTTTTCAGGCGACTGAGGCGCAGCTTGAGAAAAAGCATTCAAGGTGAAAAACATCAAGGTTACGGGCAATAAAACGCGTGTTTTAGCAAAAATATGACTTTTCTCCATTATTACCTGTCTCTTGTTTTTAATTTACAAATTGCTTCAAACCCTCCCTACCATTCATCATTCGCATACGTATAGGGAAGAAAGAACTGCGGATAGGTGAAAATTTCGTTCTCCGAGAAAAAACGTTTCAACTCTGTGGCAGCCGTCTCGGGCGAATCGGATGCATGCACAATGTTCTCCTGCACGCTCACACTGTAATCACCCCTGATGGTACCGGGCTGCGCCTCTCTGCCATTGGTGACACCGGAAAGCTGTCGTACCACATTGATCACATCCACTCCTTTTAACGCCATCACCACCACCGGACTTGCCTGCATCGAATCTTTGATCCGGCCGAAAAAAGGCTTGTGAACCAAATGGGCATAATGTGCCGACAACATCTCATCGGTTAAACAGAGCATCTTCATCCCCACAATCTGAATCCCTTTTTTCTCGAAGCGGGCAATCACTTCTCCCACGATACCTCGCTGAACTGCAGACGGTTTAAGGATGACTACTGTAACCTGCATAACGAACAAACTATTACGAAAATGACCTTAAAAATATAGATTTTTTTCCTTAATCAGGACCAAAGTAAACTTTTTATTGTTTCTCCACCAAATAAATGTCATTATTTTTTTCGACTAAAGAAAACGCAAAAACCGAACAATCCTCATATCTATTTGACATACTGCATTTTACGCATGAATATGTTATAAAACATATGATGCTGATTTTAAACACATTATACACTCATTAACATTTTCTTAACAGGTTATCTCCTTCTCTGCCGGTCTCTTCTCTTCCCTCATTCCACACCCAACGGAGAGGGCCCGGATCGCATCTGTCCACACAAATGCCGGGATCACCCACAGCAACTGCCCTGTCACGGAGTAAGCGCCCCGCAGTCGGGCAACGACTGTCACTCCCAATCTATATTTACGAATTTTAAGATTCTCTCCACAAAATGAGAGAGAAACATCGGTCAGAATTGACAGTTTTCCGTATCTTTGCCCAAATTTCGGATAATAGAGTAGGATTCAGGCAAATGCCGGGGATCACAAACAAAAGAATAGAATGACTAATTACAAGCGAATCAACAACATTGCCGGATGGGTAGTGTTTGCCGTTGCAGCCGTAGTTTACCTGCTCACCGTTGAGTCCACGGCAAGCTTCTGGGACTGCGGAGAGTTCATCACCTCCGCCTATAAGCTCGAAGTAGGTCATCCCCCCGGAGCACCGTTCTTTATGTTAGTAGGAAACCTCTTCACGCAGTTGACCCACGATCCCTCCCGGGTAGCGCTGATGATCAACAACATGTCGGCCCTATTGAGTGCCTTCACCATATTGTTCCTCTTTTGGACCATCACCCATATCACACGAAAGTTGGTACTGAGCAGTGGCAGAGAAGAGCTGACAACAGGACAGACCATCGCCGTGATCGGCAGCGGACTGGTAGGATCACTGGTCTATACCTTCTCCGACACCTTTTGGTTCTCGGCTGTGGAAGGCGAAGTATATGCCTTCTCCTCCATGCTCACCGCCCTGGTGTTCTGGCTCATCCTCAAGTGGGAAGAAAATGCCGACAAGCCCCATTCCGACAAATGGATCGTACTGATTGCCTATGTGATGGGACTCTCTATCGGCGTGCACCTGCTGAACCTGTTGTGCATCCCGGCCATCGTGCTGGTCTACTATTTCCGGAAACAGGAGGCACCCACCTGGAAGGGAGGGTTGCTCTCACTGCTGCTCTCCTTCGGGCTGATCATCATTCTGATGTGGGGCATCATCCCGGGATTCGCCAAGGTGGGAGGTTGGTTCGAACTCTTCTTTGTCAACACCCTCGGCATGTCATACAACAGCGGCGTCATCGCCTACCTGATCCTGCTGGTGGCCGCCATCACCGGTGGACTGATCGAAACCATCTCTGACAGGAAATCAGATAAGAGGGCTCGTCTGGCGCTCTTCGTCAGTCTGGGTCTTACCGGCATTCTGTTCATCGGCGGCAAGGTGTGGCTGTGGCTGCTCCTGATCGCTGCCGCCGCCTATTTGATCTTCACCTCCAAAAAGATGAACAACCGCTTCATCCATCTGGTGATGTCAAGTCTGATGGTGATCTTAGTCGGCTTCTCTGCCTACGCCCTGATTCCCATCCGTTCATCAGCCAACCCTCCGCTCGACCTCAACTCGCCGGAAGACATCTTCTCCCTGGGAAGCTATCTGAACCGTGAGCAATACGGACAAACGCCCTTGCTCTACGGCTCCACCTACGCCTCCCAGATAGAGAGAAACGCCGACGGGACAGCCATCATGTCCGGTGAAAACATTTCCTACAGCAGGATCCTGAAATCATCACCCGATGAGAAAGACCGATATGTGAAGCACAGGTCGGGGAGGTACAAGTACACCAACTCGATGCTCCTCACCCGGATGCACTCCACCCCTAACAACCCCTCCTTCCGCAATCACATCATCGGGTATGAGCGCTGGGGAGGCGTGACAGACCGCAACCGGAAACCCTCCTTTATGCAGAACCTGAAATTCCTCATCAGCTACCAGATCAACTATATGTACTGGCGCTATTTCATGTGGAACTTCTCTGGCCGGCAGAACGACATTCAGGGGGACGGGGGTATCACCGCCGGAAACTGGATCACCGGCATCCCTTTCATCGACGAGCATGTGCTGGACCTGGGACCACAGGATCATATCGCCCCCGACATTGTCCACAACAAAGGGCACAACACATACTACATGCTGCCGTTGCTGCTGGGCCTCATTGGCATTTTCTACCAGCTGCGGCTCGGGGAAAAAGGGTTCCGGAGCTTTTCCGTCCTGTTCATGCTTTTCTTTATGACAGGCCTGGCCATTATCCTCTATCTCAATCAGACGCCCTTTGAACCACGGGAACGGGACTATGCCTACTCCGGCTCCTTCTATGCCTTCTCCATTTGGGTGGGGATGGGAGTGGCCGGCATCAGCCTCTTCCTGCGGAAATATATCAAGAGCACCACGGGAGCAACTGCTCTTGCCACTGCAGCCACACTCTTTGTCCCCCTGCAAATGGCATCACAGAACTGGGATGACCATGACCGCTCCGGTAAGACACTGGCACGCGATACCGGGATGAACTACCTCTGCGGGGTGGGACCCAACGGTATCATCTTCACCAACGGCGACAATGACACCTACCCGCTCTGGTATGTACAGGAAACAGAGGGATACCGTACCGACGTGCGGGTCGCCAATCTCAGCTTCCTCCAGACCGAGTGGTATATAGACCAGCTGCTACGGCAAGCTTATGAATCGGAGCCACTCCCCATCAAATGGGCACAACCGGCCTACTACGGGGAAACAGGAACAGCCGCCTTTGTGCTCACCCGTCAGGAGATCGAACACGTACTGCAGCAGAACAACATTCCGCAGGTCTCCTTCAGAAACTACTATGATGTACATGCATTCAGAGATACCCTCTCGCTGAAGCAGACCATGGAACAGCTGCGCACCGGACAGAACAGTAAGATCAACAACCCGTTCAATACCGGCGACACCCAGATCATTCCGGGAAATGTGCTGACCCTCCAAACAGATACGGCAAAGGTGGACTGGAAAGCGCTCCATGCGAAACCGGGCAGCACCATGTACATCCATCTTGGGGAAAAGTCGGCTGTCTACCGCCAGGAGCTGATGATCCTGGAGATGCTCACCAACATCAACGATGCACACTGGCAGCGCCCCATACACTTTGCCACCACCATCACGCCCAACCTGTACATGAACCTGAAGGACAGCAACTTTTCCCTCAACGGCCTCACCTATCAGGTGGTACCGGGCACACCGCTCAGTGGCGGCGTCAATACGGCTGCAGCTTACGACAACATGATGAATAAGTTCCGGTTTGGCGGTCTGGAAGAGAACCCCGACATCTATCTCGATGAAACCAACCGACGGATGATCTCTACCTTCCGACTTTACTTCACCGAACTGGTCAACGCTCTGCTGGAAGATGGAGAGAACGAGAAGGCACTGGCTGCCCTCGACAAGGCCAATCGGGTGATGCCCTCCTCTGCCGTACCTTATGGTACCGACGGCCTTCTTTTCGCCAGAGCTTATTACCGCCTGGGCCAAAAAGAGAAGGCGGAAGCCATCATCACCGAGATACGGGATCGCATCAACGGCAACCTTGACTGGTTTGCGCGTCTGAAGCCGGTACAATTGTCCAACATCCTCTCCGATGTGCTGTACAACAATGTCAACCCGTCCCTGCTGATTGCCGGCATCTACCAGCAATACAACAGAGAGATGTATCAGTTGACGGTCGACGACCTGCTGCAGCGGGCACAGTACTTCTATTCGCAGGGAATCGCCTATGTGGGCGATGTGATCCTCCGGGAAATCACCGACAGCGCTGTGCGCGGCTTCTATTCGGCACCGGAAGAAGATACGCTCCGGCGCTCCGCCGAGGAGGAGACCATGCAGAAGGCACTTCACATGATGCAGCAGTACAGCCCCCGCCTACTGGAGCAGTACAGCAACAAAACAAAATAATAATCAGGAAGGGGTATCGGACCGGGCAACGCCCACCGTCCAATACCCCTTTTTCTTTCAATTTACACGGATCGATTTTCAAATGTATCGTAGGAAACCCGCTTTAATCATGCTTCTGAGTGAAAAGCATGTTCATACTCGTTTCACACGGCATCATCTTACACACTATGTTAATTGAACAACCTCCTGTACTCTACAGGTCATTGTATCGTAATACACTGTGGCGCATTCAGGCTGCCGACCGTAAAACGGTCTATCTCACCTTCGACGACGGCCCCATCCCGGAGGTCACACCCTGGGTTCTCGACTGTCTCGACCACTACGGAGTAAAAGCCACCTTTTTCTGTGTGGGGGACAATGTACGCAAATACCCTCATATCTACCGGCAACTGCCGGAGAGAGGGCACAAAACCGGCAACCACACCTTCAACCATGTGCAAGGCTGGAAACACCGCAACTCCTTCCTGCTGGAGAATACGGCCAAAGCAGCCGCACTGATCGATTCCCGGTTGTTCCGTCCCCCTCACGGCCACATGCGCGTAGAGCAGAATATGGCGCTGCAGCAGACCGGCTACCAAGTAGTAATGTGGGATGTGGTCACCCGTGACTACAGCCGCTACATGACGCCGGAAAAAGTGTTCCAAAACGTGAAGCGCTACACGCGCGACGGCTCTATCCTGGTCTTTCATGACTCACTGAAAGCAGAAAAAAACATGAAATATGCCCTTCCCCGTGCCATCGAATGGCTGATGGCGGAAGGTTATCGCTTCGAACAGATCCCGGGATAACAAAACCATTCACTATTTTGCATTTGTAGCGATTAGAAAAGCAAAATAAGTTAAATATGGTTAATCTTTAACCATTCCATAGTATTATGTATTGCATAGTACAATGTTTTGGCATACATTTGCGTCATCCTAATTTTTTAAACAGTTAAAGTGCATATTCTCTATCCATTCCGTTCAATGAACGGTCAAACAGGAATCATAAACAACTGAAGCAGATGATCCATATTCGCCAACTACACAAATCGTATCACACCGAAGCACTTTCCCTGCATGTACTGAAAGGTATCGACCTCAGCATTGAGGCGGGAGAATATGTCTCCATCATGGGAGCATCCGGTTCCGGCAAATCAACCCTCCTCAACATCCTGGGGATCCTGGACACCTACGATGCAGGCGAGTATCACCTCAACGGTTCGCTGATCAGGAACCTGAGCGAGAAGCAGGCGGCCCGATACCGCAACGAGATGATCGGCTTCGTGTTCCAGTCGTTCAACCTGATCAACTTCAAAAATGCACTGGAGAACGTGGCGCTGCCGCTCTACTACAAGAAGGTGAGTCGCAAAAAACGCAATATCATCGCCATGGAGCATCTCGACCGGATGGGATTGAAAGAGTGGGCGCACCACATGCCCAACGAGCTGTCGGGCGGACAGAAGCAGCGGGTAGCCATTGCGCGTGCCATGATCTCCAACCCGAAGGTGATCCTGGCCGATGAGCCCACCGGTGCGCTCGACAGCAAGACCACGGAAGAGGTGATGGAGGTGCTTACCGGCCTCAACGGGGAGGGCATCACCACCATCATCGTCACACACGAGAAATCGGTTGCGGATGCCACCAACCGGATCATCCACCTCAGGGACGGGATGATTGAAACTGAGACAAGAAAAAACAACGGGATCCACGAAACTTTTCTCTCCCCAAACAACTCCACCCTATGAGCGACCAGTTACAGGAGATCATCGATACACTGAAGAAGAACAAGATGCGTACCGCCCTCACCGGGTTGTCCGTTTCATGGGGCATCTTTATCCTCATCGTCCTGTTGGGTGCCGGCAACGGACTCAAAAACGGGGTGATGCAGAACTTCAGCTCCCGTGCGGTGAACCGCATCAACCTGTGGCCCGGCACCACCTCCATTCCGCACAACGGACTGAAGTCGGGACGCAACCTCAGCTTCACCGAGAGCGAAGTGGCTCTGATCCGCAACGAAGTGGAGGAGAGCCGGCAGATCACGGCGCGCATGAACAGCACACAAACCATCGCTTACAGAAAGGAATACGGCTCCTACAGTGTCAGAGGGGTGATGCCAGCCTATTTCGACATAGAGAAGCTGATCATCGGCACCGGCGAGGGACGCTTTATCAACCGGCTCGATATGCACGAAGAGAACAAGGTGATCGTACTCGACAAGAAGATTGCCGACCTGCTCTTCCGCGATGAAGAGCCGCTGGGCAAACAGGTGAAGGTGGGACAGCTGATGTTCACGGTGATTGGCATCAACAGCAAGCGGGAACAGTGGGGAGGGCCCAATGCCTACATCCCCTTCAGCACCGCACAGACCATCTTCAACCCCAACGGAAAATTTTACCAGATCTCCTTCACGGTCGACGGTCTGACCACCGAGAAGGAGAACGACTACTTCAATGAATCGCTGCGCTCCCTGATGAGCCACCGCCTCAACTTCAGTCCGGACGATCAGCAGGCTCTCTGGATCAATAATGCACAGAAAGAGTATGTGGAGACCATGAAAATCTTCGGCGGCATCACCCTCTTCGTCGGGATCATCGGCATCCTTACGCTGATCGCCGGCATCGTGGGGGTGAGCAACATCATGCTGGTATCGGTAAAGGAGCGTACCCGCGAGATCGGCATCCGCAAAGCGATTGGTGCCACCCCCATGGCTATCCTGAAGACCATCATCTTAGAGTCAATCTTCATCACCACCTTCTTCGGATACATTGGGATGATGCTGGGCATCGGTCTCACCGAGCTGATCAACTTTGTCATGATACAATCCACCAACGGAAAACCCGTGACCGATGAGCCGCAGATGTCGGTTTTCACCAACCCGACGGTAGATATAGGTTACGCCCTCTTCGCCACGATCATCCTGATCATCGCCGGGGTGATCGCGGGATACCTTCCCGCCCGCAAGGCGGTGCGTGTACAACCCATCGAAGCAATGAGACAGGAGTAATATTTCGATGTTCCTGGTTCATGAACCAAAGACCAAGAACCAGAACCAGAACCCAAAGTTGACTGCTGAATGCTGAATGCTGACAGCTGATCGCTAAAACAATAAAAAAGCTGAACGCTGAATGCTGACAGCTGAACGCTACAACAATATGTTCGACACAGACAGATGGCAGGAAATTTGGATCACCATTACGCACAACAAGTCGCGTAGTGTACTCACCGCCTTTGGCGTCTTTTGGGGGATGCTGATGCTGGTGCTGATGGTAGGAGCCGGCAATGCGCTGGAGAAAGGGATCGGTTCGCAGATCGAGGGGTTTGCCACCAACTCCTGTTTCTTCGCCACGGAACGTACCACGCTCCCCTATAAAGGATTTCAAAAGGGGAGACGATGGGACATGACCAACAGCGACCTGCCGGTCATCCGGGAAAAGGTGCAGGAGCTGCAATATATCTCCCCCGTCCTCTTTGGCGGCGGCAACGACAGGAACGTGGTCAGAAGAGAGAAGAGCGGATCCTACCAGATCAAGGGATGCTATCCGGAGTATGACCTGATAGAGAAAAGCAAAATGATCTATGGCAGATATCTGAATGACATTGATATCACCGAAAAGAGAAAGGTATGCATCATCGGAGAACGAATCTATGAAGTGCTCTTTCAGAGAGGGGAAGACCCTACCGGGCAACAGGTACGTGTGAACGGTATTTACTTCCAGGTGATCGGAGTGGCACGCAGCACCTCCGGGGTCAGCATCGGCGGACAGACGGCCGAGACCGTTGTGCTCCCCTTCTCTACCATGCAACAAGCCTTCAACCAGGGCAACATCATCCACTTCATGGCAGCCACTGCCAAAGCGGGAGTACCTGTGAAGGTAGTACAGAACAAGATTCTGGAGATACTGAAACAACAACACCAGATCGCACCCGACGACAAGGAGGCAGTGTTCACCATGAACATTGAAGAGCAATTCAAGATGTTCAACAACCTGGGCATCGGCATCGCGGTGCTGATCTGGATTGTGGGACTGGGCACCCTTTTTGCCGGTGCCATCGGCGTGAGCAACATCATGCTGGTCACCGTACGGGAACGTACCCGCGAAATCGGCATCCGCCGTGCCCTGGGCGCCACCCCGCGCAACATCATCGGGCAGATCCTCAGCGAGAGCATCGTACTCACCCTGCTGGCCGGTCTGGCCGGTATCGTCATCGGCGTGGGACTGTTGCGTGCCACCGGCATCGTGCTGAGCCAGGGCGACCAGTTCTTCAAAGATCCGCAGATCTCCTTCGGCATGGCAGTAGCATCGCTGATCATCCTGGTCATCATCGGCGCCTTTGCCGGCTATCTTCCCGCCCAGCGGGCCATGCTGATCAAACCGGTAGAAGCGATCAGCGAAGAATAAACAACTGACAACTGACAACTGACAACTGACAACTAAATAAAAATTACATGAAACGAATTTTGAGAATTGCAGGATTTGCGCTACTAGGATTGCTGGTCTTCTCCACCTTCGTCTTTCTCTGGCAGAAATCGCGTCCGAAAACAGTGAATTACAATATCGAGACCGCCGTCAGGGGAGATATCGAGAAGCGAACCGTGGCCACCGGTAAGGTGGACCCTCGTAACGAGATTCTCATCAAACCGCAGATGTCGGGCATCATTGCCGAGGTCTACAAGGAGGCAGGTGAGACAGTGCTGTCAGGCGACATCATCGCCCGCATCCAGGTGGTGCCCGACATGGTGAACCTGAGCAGCGCCGAATCACGCGTAGAGCGGGCACAACTGGCGACTAACCAGAGCAGGATCAACTATGAGCGCGACAGGAAACTATACGAAAACGAGGTGATCTCCCGGGAGGAGTTCGAGAAGGTAGAGCTGCAGTACAAAAATGATCAGGAGGAGCTGAGGGCGGCCAACGACAACCTGAGCCTGGTACGCACCGGCATCACACAAAGCTCTGCCAAGACCAGTAACACGCTGGTACGCTCCACCGTGAGCGGCACCATCCTTGACGTGCCGGTAAAAGCCGGTAACTCGGTGATCCAGTCCAACAACTTCAACGACGGCACCACCGTAGCATCGGTCGCCAACCTGAGCGATATGCTCTTCGTGGGGAAGATCGATGAAACCGAAGTGGGTAAATTATCGGTAGGGATGCCTATGGAGATCACCATTGGTGCCATCCGCGACCTTACGATCCCCGCCTCGCTGGAGTATGTCTCTCCCAAAGGCCTGGAAGAGAGCGGCGCGATCCTCTTTGAGATGAAAGCAGCCCTGAAGCTTCCCGACAGTCTCTTTATTCGTGCCGGCTACAGCGCCAACGCTGAGATCATCCTCGACAAACGGAGCAATGTGGTCACCATCCCCGAGAGCGCAGTAGAGTTCAGCGGTGACTCCACCTTTGTCTATCTGGTGAAAAGCGAGAAGCCTCAGACGTTTGAGCGAAAACAGGTAGAAATCGGCTTGTCCGACGGCATTCACATCGAAGTGACCGAGGGATTGCAGGAGAACGACAAGATTCGCGGCAGCCAGATCATCGACAAAAAATAAAATAGAGAGACCATGTACATCAGACAAACGATCATCATCACCCTGTTGCTCATCGGATCCATGACATCCCTCTGCGCACAGAAGCACTACACGCTGACGGAGTGCATCGAGACAGCCCTGGAGAACAACCGCAACATCAAGCAGCAGGAGCTGAGCCGCCGCCAGCGGGAGATCGCCTACAGCCAGGCGCGAGCCGACCTGCTGCCCAGCCTGAATGCCTCAGCGGGACAGAACTTTGTCTTCGGCCGCTCCATCGGCCTCGACAACACCTACGTAAACACCAACTCGTCACAGACCAACTTCGGGATAGGCGCCGACATTACCCTCTTCGACGGACTGCGCATGAAGCACAATATCGACGCCCGCAAAGCGGACATGCACGCTTCGGAAGCCGACCTCGACAAGATGCGCGACGACATTGTGATGAGTGTATCCACCGCCTTCCTGCAAGCTCTCCTCAACAAGGAGCTGCTGCAGATAGCTGAGAGCCAGCTTACTCTCACCCAGGCCGACATCGACCGACGTACCGCACTGGTGGAAAGCGGGAAGATGGCGCAGGGGGAGCTTTATGAGCAGGAGGCACAGCTGGCCAGGGAAGAACTCAACAGGGTACAGGCAGCGAGCAACCTCAGGCTGGCGCTGCTCGACCTGGCACAGATCATGGAACTGGAGGAGTTCGATCATTTTAATGTGACAGCTCCTTCGGCGGAAGAACTGATCAATGAGACACCGCTGGTAACCTCCGACGCCGTTTATGAAAGTGCGCTGCTGAACCGTCCCGAGCTGCGCAGCATGCGCTATCGGCTGGAGAGCAGTGAGAAAGAGCGGCTGATGGCCCGATCGCAGTACTATCCCTCCCTCTCCTTCGGAGCCAACATGGGTACCGGCTATTATCACATGAGCGGCCGGAACAACGATCCCTTCCGTACACAGTTGCGCAACAACATGAGCAATTCGCTTGGCTTCAGCCTGCGCATCCCCATCTTCAACCGCTTCCAGATCCGCAACAGTGTGCAGAACGCCGAGCTGGCCATCGCCAACACACGCCTGGAGATGGACAAGACGCGGGTTGAACTGCGCAAACGGGTGGAGCAGGCCTACTACAATGCGGTGGGAGCAAAAAGCAGATGGGAGGCGGCACAGAAATCGGTGTTAGCCAGTCGCGAGGCATACCGCTTTGCCGAAGAGAAGTATGAGAGCGGACGGGCCAACTCCTACGAGCTATTCCTGGCCAAGAACAACCTTACCCGTGTGCTGGGCGAGGAGGCACAGGCCAAGTATGAATATGCGTTCCGGCTGAAGATCCTGGAACTGTTAAAAGATTGATTCGTTGTAACCGTCACGGTACCGCTACTGTCCAACTGAAAAAAATAAGAAACTGATGAAAACAACTTTCCTCACACTCCTGACACTGCTCCTTTCGTTGAACGGCACCTCCTGTGCCCAATCGCGCATCGTAAAAGATGCCTTTGAAGTGAACGACTTTACCGCTATCGAAGCATCGGTAGTAGCCAACATCCGGATCACCCAGTCTGCCGTCACAAGCGTCACCGCAGAAGGAAGCGAAGAGATGCTCAACCGGCTGGAGGTGAGAATGGATGGCGACAAGTTAATCCTCGACATGGAGGAATGTTTCTGGAAACGATTCGAAAAGAACTCAACCAAGCTGACTGTACAGATCTCCACCCCCACCCTCACGGCAATCGACTTTGAAGGGGTCGGTAACACCATCATCGACGGAGCGTTCAACACCCCGAAGCTGGTGCTCAAAAGTGAAGGAGTGGGTAACTTTACGGCAAACGGCCTCGACTGTGATTTTGTGAAGATCCGTTCCGAAGGAGTAGGAAACACTACCATAGGAGGCCAGGCCGACAAGGTGGAGATCGACTCCGAGGGAGTGGGTAACGTGGATGCGGAGAAGTTGATTGCACGCGAGGCGGTGGTCACCTCCCAGGGAGTGGGCAACGTGAGCTGCTATGCTTCCGACTTCCTCAGCATCCGTTCGCAGGGAGTAGGCAATGTGCGCTACTTCGGCAAACCGAAGAAAACAGACCTCTCCAAAGACGGCATCGGAAAAATACGGCCGGGCGACTGACCGGCACAACACGATAAAAACTCTACTTCTAATTTACATAAATTCTGAAAGCGGGGGCTTGTGAAAGTCCCCGTCTTTATTACTCCACCATCCCAATATCGCGCAGCCACGAGAGCACCCTGAAGG
>JAQVWR010000127.1 GCA_028709605.1 Proteiniphilum sp. | reverse complement strand
TGTCGCTGAACGTGGTATTCAGCAATGTGTGGGGGATCCTCCTGAAAGAATGGAAGGGAGCAGGTGACAAAGCCGTCACTTTTTTGGCTTTGGGCATGGCGGTATTGATCCTTTCTCTGGTGATACCGAATTTATTTTAAATGTGATTCATTTGAAGTATTTTATATTCTCTCTGTATTTATAAATATTTTAGTATATTTACTCACTTTAAACAGTAATTTATGCAAACTTAAACAGAGAGTTCATGAGATATAATGATTTCGGTATCGACTTTAAATACCTGTTGGTCAGCGAAAGGGACAAGAGATTCGGATTGACCGTCAACACGGTCGGGTTTCAACCCATCGCCCCGCATTCACTGTATCCCTCCACAGAACATCCGAAAAACTACTATTTCAGGCCGGGAAAAGGGCGCATCTTATCAGAATACCAGATCGTATACATCAGCAAGGGAAAGGGTAGCTTCGCTTCCGCCTCCACCAAGCGGACCATCATTTCCAAAGGGCAGGTGATGCTGCTTTTCCCCGGTCAGTGGCATACCTATGCTCCCTCTAAGGAAACCGGATGGAATGAATATTATATTGGCTTTCAGGGGGATATCATCGATCATATTGTGGCGCACGGTTTCTTTTCTACCGACAATCAAATTCTCGATGTGGGGGTGAATGAAGATCTGGTGAATCTTTTCGCCAGTGCCATCAAGATGGCAAAAGAAGACAAGACCGCCGCCCAGCAAAATCTGGCAGGCATTGTCTTCAATATCCTGGGCAGTATGCTGTCACTGGCACAAAACAAGAACTTTGAGACAAAAGATTCGGCACAGAAGATTGAGCGGGCAAAAGTGATTATGTTTGAGAATATCCAAAAGGATATCAATATCAAGGAGATCGCCTCGAACCTCGGGATCAGCTACTCGTTGTTTAGAAAAGTATTCAAGGAATATACCGGTTATGCACCGGCCCATTACTTTCAGGAGTTAAAACTCAGAAAGGCAAAAGAGCTGCTGAGTGAAACCAAGCATTCGATCAAGGAAATTGCCTATGAACTCAATTTCAGTTCGTATGAATATTTCTTATCTTTTTTCAAGAAAAAAGTGGGAAGTACTCCCATGGAGTACCGGAATCGAGGTAGAATAAAATAATATCTACCCTTGCATTCCGGCAGCTATCGCTCTTCATGAGACAGGCAACCTCACCATACCTCTCAACAGAAGGATAACGATCCGACCTCTATTCTTTGTAAGTAAAGGTATGTATCCCCGGTTTTAAAAAGGTCTCTTCGTTTCCTGTTTTTAAGATTCCCGTAGTGCCCACCGGTAAAGAGATGGTAAGCTTCACTTCATCTTTCTCCCTTCTCCACTCACTGGTGATTAAACCTTTTACGGAATGGTAGCTTCCTTTCACCCAATCTAACTCTTTCACAAAGTGAGGGGTAAACAGAATACGCTTAAATCCGGGGGCATTCCGGTCATAATTTATACCTGCCAACTGATTCATCATCCAGGCCGAGATATCTCCCATGAAAACATGATTCAGGGAAGCATCTTTAAAATTCGGATCCAGTGTCCAAGTCTCCGGCAGCGTGCTATATCCCATGGTTTCCACCCAATAACCCCACGATGGGGCATCGGTCTTAAGAGCCATCTTCATCACATCTTCAACATAACCATATTGGGTCAGCATCGCCGGTACCGTTTTACTGCCCAGCAAGCCGAAGTCTAAAAAATAATCGTTTTCGGCTACCTTATGATGCAGGTTTTCGGCCACTAAAGCCTCTTTATCTTCAGCAACCAACCCCAGATAGAGGGCAAGGGCCTGGGCTGTTTGCGTTCCCTCGGCATAAATCCCGGTTATAGGATTAAAATGCTTATGGTTGATGAGCTCTTTCAGCGTTTCGGCTTTCTTCCGATAAGGAGTTGAGTCTTTGTCTAACAACTCGGAGAAGAATGCCATCAGCTTATTATCGAGATAATAAAACGATGTAGAGGTATATGCAACGTTGGTTGTGGACTTCCAGAATACCCAGTCGCCCAATCCTGACGGTAAATAGCCATCTTTTTCGGTAGTTTTGATATACTCCAGATACTTTTTCATGGTCGGGTACAGGTTTTCAATACAACGTGTATCGCCATAGTAATTGTATAAAGCATACGGAATAATAAACAGGGCGGCATCCCATACCGGGCCGGGCCACTCACCGAAACCCCACCCGCAAGACGGGATAATACCGGATATTGCGCCATCAGGCCTCTGGTTATCCATAAAATCATTCATCCATTTCTCGTAAAGGGTGATGCCGTCATAGCCCAACAGAGCCAAGTCAATGGCTATATAAGCATCTGCCGTCCAGCCATTCTTTTCACGTTGCGGGCAGTCGGTGGGAATACTGTGGATATTGCTTCGGTAAGCCTGCATGGTAGCATTCCACACCTTATTCAGTAAGTCGGACGAACAGCTAAAGCTGCCCACAGGGGTCAGGTCGGTATGCACAAACAGTGCCGTCAGATCATTTTCAGACAGTTCAACAGGGCGATCGCTCTCCACCTCTACATATTGAAACCCATTGTAAGAGAATGCCGGTGTGAAAGTCTCTCCCTGCTTGTCCCCTTTTAATGTGAACCGGTCACTTTGGAAGACTTGTTCCTCTTTTTCCGGATGGTAATAGACATTGACATTTCCCTGTTCCAGACGTCCGTTATCCTTCAATAATTCTCCGTACGACACACGCACCCTGGTACCTTCGTCCCCTTTCACATGAAGCGAACAGAACCCTGCCATGTTTTTCGGGAAGCTATACACATATAGTTGATTGTTGAATTTCTTAAAACCGACTGGTTTGATCTTTTCCGTAACACGAATCGGAGGCATCTGCTGAGCGACCAGCTTTTGGGTGGGTGCATCAATGATCCTGGCAACCTCCCAGTCGGAATCATCATAGTCAGCATGAAGCCAGCCGTCGTCTTCCAAACGGGCATCGTAAAATTCGCCGCTATAAATATCATTATACTGATAAGCACCCGTATGGGTTTTCCAGAGATCATCACTCAGAATAAAATCCTGACTGCCATCCTCGTAAGTAATATGAAGCTCAGCGATCAGGGAGGGGCGATTTCTCCAGAAAGCAGTTTCAAAGGACCATTCGGCCTTGGATTGTACGTTATACCATCCGTTTCCAAGGATAGTGCCTATTGCGTTTTTCCCGGGCCGGATCAATCCGGTTACATCGTGGGTCACATACAGGATCCGCTGATCGAACTGCGTATAAGCGGGATCCAGGCAATGGTCGCCCACGACTTCGCCATTCAGGTAAGCGAGGTAATAACCGGCACTGGCAATATATAAGCGTGCCTGTGCCACTTTTTTATCGGCAGAAAACTCTCTGCGAAACATAGGAGCCGGTTCAAACTCTTTGGGATTGTGGTCGGTGATCCATTTTGCAACCCAATCAGACTCATGCAGCTTGCCTGTCTCGA
>JAQVWR010000048.1 GCA_028709605.1 Proteiniphilum sp. | reverse complement strand
GCCTGTGCCACTTTTTTATCGGCAGAAAACTCTCTGCGAAACATAGGAGCCGGTTCAAACTCTTTGGGATTGTGGTCGGTGATCCATTTTGCAACCCAATCAGACTCATGCAGCTTGCCTGTCTCGAAAGAGGCTATATCCGAAAGAATAGGTTCTCTATGATCCCCATTCCATACTTTCACTCTCCAGTAATAACGGGTGTGGGATTCAAAATCCTGGAAGGTATCACAAGGTTGTAAATGTTCCGGATCGGTCCCAATATAGATCATATGTTTTTTCTCTTTAAAATTTGGATCATCGCCCTGATACTCCCAGGTAAACCGGGGCATAGCCGATTCCACGCCCAGTGGCTCCACCCTGTATTCGGTCCGCAGGTTCTTTATCTCAACGGTTTTACTGCCTGAGCAGCCTGCCAGTAAAAACACAGGACAAAGGAGTAATACCTTCGTAAGCTTCATTATCATTTTCATTCCGATTTATTTATTTATTTATTTTCTATGCTGTATTTCGTTGCTCATGTCAAAAACCAACTCCCCTCCCCGCATAATATCCTGATGACGTAAGGTAAACCCTGTCAGTTCCCTGCCGTTTAAAGTGATGGCCTTGACATATTTGTTCTCCTTACTCAGGTTTTTCGCGACCACAGAAAAGGTTTTATTGTTTGCCAGATGCAGGGTGATTTTGGGCAGTTGCGGTGCTCCGATCACATACTCCTGACCAACCGGATTTACCGGATAGAAGCCCATTGCGGAGAAGATATACCAAGCCGACATTTGTCCGCAATCATCATTGCCGCACAGTCCGTCGGGTTTGGGCAGATAGAAACGATCGAAGATTTCTCGTATCAGCGACTCGGTTTTCCAGGGCTGATCCACATATTGATAGAGATAGGCTACATGATGGCTGGGCTCATTTCCATGCGCATATTGGCCGATCAGGCCGGTCACATCAGCCGTAAAGCCACTATTCATCTTATCCGGCGCCAAGAAAAAGAGAGAATCCAGTTTGTTTGCAAAGGCATCTTTCCCGCCCATTAAGCTGATTAAGCCTTCCATGTCATGCTGTACATGCCAGGTATATTGCCAGGCATTGCCTTCCGTATAATCGCCTCCGGCTGTGGAAGCATGCGACAGGCGTAAAGAGTTGAACGGGGTTCTCCACTCCCCCCCGGAATCCCTGCCACGCATTAATTTACTCTCGGGATCAAATAAATTTTTATAAAAACCTGCACGCTCCGAGAAGAAACGGGCATCCTCCGTCTTACCCATGGCTTTAGCCATCTGAGCCACACAATAGTCGTCGAAGTTCGACTCCAAAGTGCGGGAAACCGATTCTACTTCGATCAGATCAAAAGGATAGTATCCAAATTTATTGTATACATCCCACGAAGAATTGAAATGGTTCTCCGTAGAACTCACTTTAATCGCCTCATACGCTTTCTCCACATCATAATCCCTGAACCCTTTCAAATAGGCATCCACAATAACCGGAATGGCATGATTGCCAATCATGCAATGGTTCTCTTTACCCCACACCGTCCAGATGGGCAAATAGCCCTGTGCTTCGTAATGCGCAATCATGCTCCTGACAAATCCGTTCACACGCTCAGGAGTTAACAGGGTATAGAGAGGATGCGATGCCCGATAGGTATCCCATAAAGAAAAAGTGGAGTAATACGCGTTATCAGCAGCCCGACAGACCTGATCATCCACCCCGCGATACCAACCATCGGTATCGGCAATATTGTTGGGTTGAATCAACAGGTGATAGAGCGCCGTATAAAAGTTTGTTTGTTCTTCTTCCGATCCCTCTGCCTCTGCACGGGCAAGCAGATGATTCCATGCGGAGCGGTTCTCAGCCCTGACAGCTTCAAAATCCCAATCAGGATTCTCTTGTTTTAATGATTTCAGAGCGCCATCCGTACTCACGGTGGATAAAGCGACCTTCACATACAGCTCCCTGTTTGCAAGCGAAGGAAATTGGAGGACCAGACGGTCGGCTTTTTCCTTTTCCTGCTTAGGGACCACCCGTTTCGCCCTGAAGGGGGTACTCAGTTCAATCGCAAAAAAGACCTTTCTCTTCACCCAGGCCTCCACCTCGTTATGCCCCAACAATATCCGGTTGTCAACAATCTCTACATCCGCTTCCAACACATGGTCCTGCACTGTTTTTCCCCACCCGATGATTCCGTTTTGAAGATCAACCAGGAGCTGGGGAATCTCCTCTCCTGAATAGGTGAACTTGTAAAATGCCGTCCGTGGAGTAGTGACCATCTCAGCATGTACCCGGGCATCGGTGAGATACACGCCGTAGTATCCGGCCGAAGCTTTTTGGTTCTCTTTATCAAAGGCGCTACGATATTCGTTCTCTTCATTCAACCGTGTGAAAGGGAACAAAAGGATATCCCCCAGATCAGGTCCGCCCGTTCCGTTCAAATGGGTCTGGGCAAATCCAATCATTGTATCATCGGCATTATTGAAGCCTGAGCAATATCTCCAGCCGTCATTTCCTGTCTGCGGGCTGGCCTGAATCATTCCAAAGGGAGATGTGGCCCCGGGAAAAGTGTGACCATTATCAGCGGTTCCGATGAACGGGTCCACATCGTTTGTTACATCTTGTCGGCTCTCTCTCTCCAGGCAACTACTCAGCAATAGAGCGAACGAGGAGCAGATGAGCAATTCTTTTACTCTCATCATGAAGGATTGTTTTTCTTCAGTTTTTTCATATATTCACTGGGGGGTATGCCATATTCTCTTTTAAAAATATTGGTAAAATATGACTGGCTTTTGATCCCGATTCTGAGGATCAAATCGGATATGGCCATATCCTCTTCCGCAATTATTTTCACGGCAACCTTCAGTCGTACCGTCCGGACAAATTGCTTGATCGGCATACCGATCACCTCCTCGAATTTTTGGTATAAACCGGTTCTGCTATATCCCAACTTTTTACAGAAAAAATCTACATTGAGATCGGGATTATCGATGTGATCTTCGATCAGTTTGATCACTTCATTGTAAAATTCATTGTCCCGGTCATGCAGCCGATCTTCCATTGCCACCGTTAAATAGTTGGACGAAAGATACTTTTTCACATTCTTCTTCGACTGCACAACGTTCGAAATGGTTGAGAAGAGCAAGTCGGTATGAACAGGCTTTTCCAGGTAAGCGTCGGCACCCACGTTCACCCCTTCAATTCTGGCGTCTACAGCTACTTTCGCCGTCAACAATATAAACGGGATATGTGCATAGTCTTTGCTTTGTTTTAATGCCTTACAAAGTTCATATCCATCCATTTTGGGCATCATCAGATCCGATAGGATCACATCGGGCCTGCGTGACTTGATTTTTTCCAGGGCATCAAACCCATCCACGGCTTCCATTACATGATAGCTTCGGCAAAGTGTCTGTCTCAAAAATAAACGCACTTCCAAATTGTCTTCCACAAGTAACAGAACAGGATTTAATTCGTCGGCAGACGCATTGATCTCTTGTGGCTGCGCTTTATAATCATCCTGAATCTCCTGGTTGATGGCCTCCTGACTTTCATCGATTCTTTCATCATCTGAGTAATACTCTTTGCGGCAAGGGATCTGAATGATATAATCTGTGCCTTTACCTGATTCACTCGATACGGAAAGGGAGCCTTTATGGTTGAATACCAGTTTCCTTACCAAAGCCAAACCAATGCCCGAACTGCTGAGATGATGCTCGCTGTTTTCTTCTACCTGATAATACCGATGAAAAATTTTGGACAGAGACTTTTGGGGGATCCCCAAACCATTATCTTCAATATAGATCACTAAATTGTGATCGTACGGTTCATTGTTCGATGAGAAGGAATACTGTTCAGAGAATTGATGGGTAAATGTCGCTTTTCCCATGGTCACTTTTACATGAATCTTCCCATCTGCCGGTGTGTACTTAAAGGCATTACTTAACAGATTAAAGTATATTTCAGTAATATACTCGTCATCTATCCACCCCGTTGCATCACGGGCGGCCAATAGTAAATCGACATCGAACCGGATCTGTTTCACTTCCGCCAGGTTTTTAAAATCCAGGCTCAGGGAATCGAAAAAGGTATATATCGGGACCTCCTTGACTTTCAGCGGATTGAACTCCTCTTTAATTTTATCAAAACGAATGACATGATCCACAAGCTGCATCATACGACCGGTATTCCGGGTTAGAATATTGCCATACTCCTCTTTCCATGCTTTTTCTCTGTTCAGTTTTTCAATCGTACCATGAATCAATGTGAGCGGCGTACGCAACTCATGAGATACATTGGTGAAAAATTGATTTTGTTGCATTTGCAACATTTTTGATTGTCGTTTCTCCGCCTCTTTCACGACCAGCTTTTTCTTCAGCTCTATCCAATAGGATGTGTAGAGGTAAACAGTCACTAAAATTATCAGGGCCAGCAGAACGTAGGCCAGTTTGGCCAGAGTCGATAACCACCAGGGGGGAGTAACAATCAGCGGTATGGAGAAAACCTCAGGACTCCATATCCCATCATTATTCGTGGCCATCAGCTGCAGGGTATACTTTCCATACGGTAAGTTGGCATAGGAGATAGAATGTACTCCACTGGGCGTTTCGGTCCAATCCGTTCCATACTTCACTAAGCGGTATCTGAACTTACAATCGGAGGGAGAGCTGTAATGGGCGGGAGTTAAAAATATTTTGATATTGTTCTCACTATGTTTCAGTTCAATTTGATCAATAAAGTTTCTTTTTTGATTATTGACCTCGATATACGAGATATTGGGGTGGGCAGTAGCCTGGTTGTTCTTAATATCGGCAGGGTTGAAACAGATCAAACCATCAATCCCCCCCATATAGATCGTCCCATCGGGAGCTATGTAGGAGCTCCCGATCTTATAACTGTTCATTCCTCCGGGAATTTTATAATCCTGTAGCTGTTGCGTTGCCGGATGGTATCGATATAACCCATTTCCTCCCGCCCAAATATGATTCTCATGATCAATCTCGAGGCATTCAATATTTTGAAAATGGGGATCGCTTGTTTTCACAGAGGTCGCCCGATACCGGTCTCCGTTCAGCAGCACCATCCTGTTCACCCCGCCTCCCAGCGTTCCGAGCCACAGTACGGAATCGTTCTGACGACGGATCGTGCTGATAAAGTTTGAATTGAGCGAATAGGGATTGGTTGCATCGGCCTGGTATTGAATGGTCTGCTTGATTTGTCCCTCTTCATTCAACATCAGGCGAACCAACTGTTCGCCGGAAGAATAAAACACTTCCGGGTAAATTCCATCGGCATAAATGCTGATGACCCGCTTCGGGGTAAATGCACTGGTGGCCGGCTGTGATTCTTTAAATATCGTGCAGTCGAACCGGTCTTCTTGGTGAATGATCCGAATCACGCCATGATTCCAGGTTCCCACCCATATCTGGCCAAAACAATCTTTACAAATGCTGGTTACTTCATCTGCAGGAAAGTTGCAGAGATCACTCAACCTCGATATCACGGGATGATTCTCCTTGACCGGTAATATATCCAACCCGTTGGTATGTCCGATCCAAAGCAGGTCCCGATCCAAAAAAAGAGAACGTATATTGTTGCTGCCAAGCGATTTGTTTGATGAGCTATGAATATAATGAGAGATTTGATTGCTGTTTTTGTGAACCCGATTCAACCCGCTGGAGTGCGTCCCTACCCATAAGTAGGTACCATCATCCACAATAGCCCTGACGATTTTATCGGCGATGGTATTGGGATTATCCGGCTCATGCTGCACACGGTAGAAGGATTTCTGTTGCAGGTCGATAAGGTTAATTCCACCCGCATAAGTAGCTATAAAAAGATTATTCGTTTGATCAATGAAGAGATCAATGATAAAATCCGAGTTAAGAGCGTTGGGAGCCTTGCCGGAATAAAAAGAAAAGACGCGGAGTTCACCTTTTTCAGGCGTCAAAAGGAACAGGCCTTTTGTCGTGGATACCCAGTAATTATTTTGAAAATCTTCCACGATATCGGTAATCAATCCATTCTCAAACGAGACAGGCAATTTTTTCAGGCTATTCAGTTTATAGATCGAGCCCTCACTATTTTGTGAATGGATAAACTGCAAACTATTGCTGATATATAAATTCTTTTCCGTTGCAATGAAAAGCCGATTGTGACTGTCTAAATAAGTATAACGAATCACCTTCCCCTCATCCGATAAGATGGTATTGGGAAGTTCCAGCTGGTCAATTTCTCTGCCCGATTCAAAAATAAAACAGCCCTGATCGGTTGAAAGCCAAACCCTGTTCTGTCTGTCTTTTTGCATCGCGTAACATTGCGCATTGATGTCGATACTGATTTCCCGCAAAATATGTTCGCTCACCCGCTCGTACAGATAAAATTGATTGTCTGCATCTTTGATCAAAACAAAAGAATTCTTCACCCACAATATCTGTTCGATGTTTTTATTCACCGCATGCTGATTGTCTTTGGCATAAATCGTGAGCGGAGAGAAGGCTTTGGTCTCCGGATCAAAATATTGGATTCCGGCAACAGTCGCCAGCCAGAATTTCCCCTCTTCATCAATCGATATATCTAAGATACGATTCACATAACTGTTTGAAAAATTCTCCTGTTCCTGATAAAAAGTCTCAATTTGATATCCGTCATACTTGCATAAACCGGCATAGGTGCCAATCCAGATAATTCCATTTTTATCCTGAACAACCACGTTTGCGTCGGTGTGTGGCAACCCTTTCTGAATTGTTAAATACTCGATATTAAAATTTAATTTATCTGTATTGGCAGCAAGACAGAAAAGGGGTAAAATGGCAAAAATTAAACTTTTCACAGCCCCCATCAGCATATTTTTCATATCATCCGTAAAAAAAAGAATATTTTCAATACCTTCCTTGCTCTCACGTCCTTTTTATCCTCCCGATTGTCCAAAACAGCAAATAAACACAAATGAGCAAATCAAATGGACAAACAGGCGCAATCACGCTTTTATATTTTCTTACTTTTGTTTCCGAAATTTTTAAAACAAATGTATATGAAATATCCCATACCACTGTACAGCTGTTTACATTTTTAATTCAAAACTCGACGTGAAAAATAATTTATTAATTTAACTATCATTTAACATTTTTACTATGTATTTTAACAACACAAACAAACAAGCGCGAACGCTCTCTTGTTTAGGCATAGTAAGCAGATGGGTACTCCTCACAATGGTACTGATCTATTCCTATCCTATGTATGCCGTTCAGGAAAAAGCTCTTTCATCGAAACAGCTCGTTACGGGGCTTGTAAAAGATGAAAACGGAGAAACGCTTATCGGTGTGAATATTGTAGTTAAAGGAGCTGAAACGACAGGGACTGTTTCCGACATCGACGGGAGATTTTCTCTTTCGGTTGATCTGCCGGCAGTACTGATATTTTCATACCTGGGCTACGATACCCAAGAGGTAAACGTAACAAATCATTCACCGCTTCTTATTCAGTTAAAACCGGCTACCGAGTTTCTGGATGAAGTGGTGATTGTAGCGTATGGTGCTCAGAAGAAAGTCTCCATAACCGGTTCAATTGCATCGGTGGATAATAAAGATCTGCTGAAAAGCTCTTCCACCAACGTTGCCTCCGTTCTCTCCGGTCGTCTGCCCGGGCTGACGGTCATGCAGTCGAGCGGTGAACCCGGACGCGAGAATATCAACCTGTTCCTCAGGGGTGCCGCCACCATGAATGGCATGAATCCGCTGATCCTTGTTGATGGCATTCCTTACGATAATATTTCGAATATCGATCCTCACGAAATCGCCAATATCTCTATTTTGAAGGATGCATCCGCCACTGCCGTCTTCGGTGTGAGAGGCGCCAATGGTGTGATCCTGATTACGACCCAACGAGGCAAGAAAGGTTCGGTAAGGGTGAATACTTCGTTAGAATACAGCACGCAGGAGTTTGCTTTCAAGCCTTTACGGGTCGATTCATGGGATTATGCCAATCTGCGAAATGAAGCATTGATGAATGAGGGAGCTGCACCATTCTCTGAGTTCAGTAAAGAGGATATCGCTCTTTTTGAGAGTTGGAAAACCGGTGAGCCATTAGATCCTTACTGGCATCCAAACCAAAACTGGCATAAAATACTCTTTAAAGACCGTGCCCCTATCATGAAAGGAAATATCAACCTGTCAGGAGGAAATAACAAAGTACAATACTTTATCAGCAGTGGTTATGTAACACAGGGCGGTATCTTTAACACGGAGTCTAAAAAATTCCTGGGTTACAAGCCCCAATCGTCACTGGATCGGTATAACTTCAGATCGAACATCGACTTTCACTTCAATGAGAAAGTAAAAGCGTTTGTAAATATCGCCAGTAGCGTTGAAAAAATAAACTCTCCCAACTCGGGGATCAGTGATATCTTTGTCGCTTCCCTGACGCACCGTCCTACTTCGCCGGGCCCCCTGTCAAGCATGGACTATAAGGTGCAGATCGCGGGAGGTGAGTTGGTAAACTCAAAACCTGATCGTATCGTGGGCGACCCCCTCGATCCGCTCAAATCGGCCTATGGACTGTTAAATCGTGCCGGATATGTCAATGAGACCCGTTCCAGTGTCAATTCCGTTACCGGCCTCGATTTCAACTTAGATTTCATTACTCCGGGATTGAGCTCCAAAGCACAAGTCTCATTCAATGGACGCGCTCGTTCCACCCTGCGAGGGAATCGAAGATATATCCGTTACAAATACCTGAAAAATAAGGCGGGTGAACAGGTGTATGTGCTGGATGACGGCGACGATGACTCCGAAGGGCCTTTATCATTGAGTAAAGGGGTATCGTCGGGATATTTTGTGAATTTGCAATGGCAGATGAATTATGCCAGGGTATTTCATAAAAAACACAAAGTAGGTGGTTTACTGCTCGCCCAAAGAGATTACAAAGAAGCTTCGGAAGATGACCCGTACACGGATAAATATCTGCCGTTCAACGTCATCGGTTTCTCTGCCCGTAGTACCTACTCGTATGATGATCGTTATCTGGCTGAAGTCAATATTGGTTATAACGGCTCGGAGCAATTCTCTCCGGACAAACGATTCGGTTTCTTTCCCGCACTTTCCGGAGGATGGGTCATCTCCAATGAAAAGTTCTTACGCAACAATAAGACGCTTACAAACTTAAAATTGAGAGCATCCATAGGGAAAGTGGGGAACGATAAGATTGGGTACAACAGATTCCTCTACCTGGATGATATCAATACCAATGGCTGGGTGAATGATGATGTACGCGTTCTGTATATCCCCAGCTTAGGGATGGGAGGTAAAATTGAAGAACGTGCGTTGGGAAACCCGGACATCACCTGGGAGGTTGCTGAAAAACAGAACTACGCGATTGATTTGGGACTCTTCAATGATTTTAGCCTCACTTTTGATTATTTCACTGAGAACAGGAGCCAGATCCTGATCCAAAGAGGGATTGTGCCTAATCTTCAGGGAAGGCCGCAACATACACTCCCCAAAGTAAATATGGGAAAAGTTGAGAACAAAGGGTTTGAACTGGTTCTCGGTTATAACAAATGGTTCCGCTCCGACTTCGGGGTGAATGCAAGCGTAAACCTGGGTTACAACAAGAACAAGGTGACAGAGGCTGACGAGCCCTTTTTGCCGGAAGACTATGCTCACAGGCAACGGCTGACCGGTTACACGCTCGGACAGAACTGGGGATACCAGATTGACTACTCGGTTGATGAAGCCAAAGGCAAAGATGGCAGCGGTTTCTTTACCAGTGAGGAAGCAATCAAAGGTGGAGGACTGAAATATGAAATAGGGACTCCCAAACCCGGCGACTTTATCTATGTGGACCAGAACGGGGATAACGTCATTAATGATCGGGATATTGTCCCCATCAAATATTCCAGCTTGGTACCCAAATATATCTATGGCGCCAATTTCGGACTTACCTACAAAGGTTTCGATTTCTCATGCTTAGTGCAGGGAATAGGAAAGTACAGCCGCTACTATGCGGATGCCGGTATCTTCGAGGAACTGAGTGCTAAATCTTACTTCGACATGCATATGGATCGCTGGTCGGCTGAGAGATACCAACAGAAACTAAATGGTGAAAAAGTGAATATCTCACACCCCCGTTTAGCCAATACCCAATCCACCAGCCACGTTCCGAATGATTACTACATCATGGATGCATCATACGTAAGATTAAAGAATATGGAGATAGGATATTCGTTACCGAAAAAAACCTCCGGATTGATCAATGCTGAAAGCATTCGTTTCTATGTCAATGGAGACAACCTGTACACCTGGCACCACCTCAAGACCGATGGTTTTGACCCTGAACAGGCCGGCCCGACACAATATCCCAACATGAGAGTATATAACATAGGGCTTAACGTAACTTTCTAAAAATCAACAATAATGAATAAACATTATAAATTTAGCATTTTAGTTGCTTTATTGGCTTTATTGGTTGCATCCTGCAACAGTGAACTGGATAAAGCCCCCGACGGAAGAACTTCTCTCGATGCCGTCTTTGATGATCCCATCCTGACGGGAAAATACCTGAGTAACTGCTATAATAATATTCCCAAAAAAGGCTACTGGTACTATTTCTGGACCAACATTCCCAATGGAGTGAGCGATGATAACTGGGATTGTGATGATAACCAGGGGTTGCAGCTTGCCCACCTGTACAAAGGAATGGCCAGTGCCAACAGACACCCGATAGAGGAACCCAATATTCCCTCAATGGATGGATTATACTGGACAAATTACTGGACACAAATCCGATTGATCAATACTTTCTTAGAACAGATCCCTACGGCAGCCGTAGAATCGGAGGAGATCAGAGAGCGGTGGACCGCAGAAGCTCATGTGCTCAGAGCATATTTCTACTTACAGATGGTGAAATGGTATGGCAATCTCCCCATCTTTACCAAGCCGGTGCCATTGGATTATGATTATTCTAAACTGAAAAAGAACAGTTTTGAAGAGTGTGCACGCCAGATTGTGGCCGATTGTGACCGGGCCTTAGAGTCCTCATCGCTTCCCTGGAGAATCACCTCTATGGCAGAAATTCACCGTATGACCAAAGCCATTGCGGCAGCCATTCGTTCAGAAGCCAGCATCTATGCAGCCAGCCCGCGCTTCAACGATGGGAAAAAATTATGGGACTGGGCATACGAGGTCAATAAACAGAGCGTACAACTGCTTGAAGCCAACGGTTTTGAGCTGTATGACAAGATCCAAAACCCCCAACTGTACCAGTCGGCATACGAAGAATACTTTGTGCAAAGAGCAGATCTCAGTCCGAATCCCCACGATAAAGAGACGATCTGGCAGGCATACCATCTGGTTCCCCCGCATGTGGTGATCAGAGGATTCCCCATTGATGGCGGGTATATGGCGGGTACCGTGCCTACTCAGGAACTGGTAGATGCATACGATGTTCTTAGCACCGGTAAGACCGTATTAAATTTGGAAAAACCCTACTTAGACGAAACGAAGTTACAACCCAACTTCAACCCAAATTCAGGTTATGACGCCAAAAATCCTTATGTAAACAGGGATCCGCGTTTCTATGCCACCGTCTACTACAATGGAAGTAAGAAGATTATGAACGGGACACCTACAGTGATTGAAACGTTTGTGGGAGGTAACTGCTCCATTCATCCTTCCTTGCGTTCAAACACACGCACCGGATATTATGCCAAGAAATACATGCACCCCATGTCCAATCCCGCCAGTCAGGATGACGGCACCTGGAAACATTACAGGCTGGGAGCCGTATATCTCAACTTTGCGGAAGCAGCAGCCGAAAGCGGCCACCTGGATGAAGCAATGAAATATGTAAACAAATTGCGTCACAGAGCCGGATTCTCTGCTGCCGTTGATGTGAAAGCATCGGGCACCAAAGAGGCGGTTTTGTTGGTCCGTCATGAAAGAAGGGTGGAACTGTCGTATGAAGAGTACCGATACTTCGACTGCAGAAGATGGGCTTTACCCGGTGAAGACCTGATCAATGAAAAGTTCAACACAGGCATGCAAATCACCAGGAATCAAGATGGATCATTCAGCTATAAGAGAATATTAGTTGGCACGCAGGATCCTTCGGTCCCCAGTAAAATGTCGTATGAAAGCAAGTATCACTTACTGCCCATTCCTTTGGATGAAGTATCAAAGCTGGAATCTCAAACAGGAATAAAATGGCAAAATCCGGGATGGTAATCACAAAAGAATTTATAGCAATGAAGAATCCAATATATAAATTGATATGCTTACTGCTGATCGGCTCTATGACAACTGTTTATGCTGCAGAGGCCACAGCACTAAGATCGGAAAGAGTTTCTATTGAACAGAATGAACTCTCCAAAAAAATGAATGGGATGGTGCTGGATCAGCACGGCAAGCCTTTATCGCTCAAAAAGATCTACTTTCCTGAACTGGGGAAAACCTTCCAGACCAATCAGTCGGGCCGGTTCGAGGTAGAGGTACCCTACCATTATACCGATATCAGGATCGAGTGTGCCGGGTTTCAATCGCAACGAATTGTGATTGATGAAAATGTAACGGTCAAGCTACAAAAAGATGCACACAGCCGGGATGAGATGATTCCTCTGGCGATGATGCGAAATGAAAAAAGAGAAGAGATTACCGGCTCATTTTCCACTATCCGCGGCGAAGAGCTGGAGAAATATCCATCCAGCGGATTTACAGGCTCTTTGACAGGGAAGCTTGCCGGTTTAACCGTCTTACAAGGTGGAGGCGAACCGAATAATGATGGAGCCGGTCTATTTATCAGAGGCAGGAACACGATGAGCGGAAATAGCCCTATCTTCGTGATTGACGGCATCGTGTCTCCCACGCTGGACCTGAACATGATCGATCCCAAAACGGTTGAATCAATCACCGTTTTAAAGGATGCGGCCGCAACCGCCCTTTACGGATTCCAGGCCAGCTCCGGCGCTATTATCATTACGACCAAAAGAGGGGTGTATGGCAAACCGCAAGTCTCCTATTCATCCGATTTCTCGATCCAGCAACCGACTGTAAAAGCGAAACCTCTTCATAGCTGGGAATATGCAGCATTGAGAAACCAGGCATTAAAAAACGACAATCTCCCGCTTCAATACAGTAATGCAGAAATCGACTCATATAGAAGCGGCGACAACAGGGAGCTGTTTCCTGACAACAACTGGTATGATCAGTATCTGAAAAGCGCTGCTTTTATGCATCGTCATAATATGAATATCACCGGCGGCAGCGATCGGATCAAATATTTCATCCATGCAGGATATATCGATCAGAACAGCCTGTTCAACATTGAAGGGACCGACAATTCCGATCCTTCAAAATACATGAAACGGTTTAACGAAAGAACCAACCTCGATATTCACCTCTTGCCCAACCTGGATGCTTACCTGAACCAGATGGTGGTCGTGAAGAGGACCAATAACCCTCCCGTGGGTACAGGGACTATCCTTGACGGCATTTTCAAAACACCGGCAACCGAATATGGCCCGCTGACACCCGACAACGGGGTGATCGTTTCTCCCTGGAATACCAACTCCGTGTATGGGAGCCTGAACCGCAGCGGTTATCAGAGATTTACCGAGACCAACATCAATGTTGCCCTGGGCTTACGCTGGGGATTGGATTTCATCACGAAAGGGTTGTCAATGAATGGGATGGTAGGATACGAATCCAGACAGCAAAGCGGTATTTTCGGGAATCAGACCTATGCACGATATATCAGAAACGAAGATAAAACCAATGAACTGGAATTTATCCCTTATGGCACATCGATCGACTCGGAAATCACTTTAAACAAAGGCTCAAACTACCGTTACTTCCTGAACTTCAATGGTTTCTTAAATTATGAACGCACCTTCAACACCGTTCATAAGATTGATGCCTTCGCCAACTACTTTGCACAAAACGTCATCAGAGAAGGAGGCGGCAATCAGTTACTGCCGTACGATTATCTGGCATTCAGCCTTCACGGCAAGTATGGGTATGACAATCGTTACTTTGTCCAATTGGACGGCAGCTGGATGAGCTCAGACCAATTCAAAGGCGACAACCGTTTTGGCTTCTTCCCTACCCTCTCGGCTGCCTGGGTGGTATCCAATGAAGATTTTTTGAAAGATCAATTCGGCGATTGGCTGACGTACCTGCAGGTGAAAGCCTCCTATGGCAAAGTGGGGAACGACCAGATACCGGGCGGACGTTACATGTATGAAGATGACATACGCCTGGGCAGTGGCGGATATATCCAAAGCTTATATTCAGGTGCATTGATCCATGAAGGGTTAAGAGGAAATCCTCTTCTGCAGTGGGAAGAATCGAAACAACAAAACTATGGTTTGTCACTCGGCCTGTTGAATACATTCACAATCAATTTCGATTACTATCTGCACAGAACAGACCATATCCTGATCAAGGATAATCTGCTTCCGGCATTACATGGTATCGCAACGGACCGCCTGCCGTATGAAAATGCGGGGAAAGTGCAGAATAAAGGTTTTGAACTGGAACTTCTTTACGACAAAGATATCAACCAGG
>JAQVWR010000047.1:6692-14601 GCA_028709605.1 Proteiniphilum sp. | reverse complement strand
TTCATGCCGGTGGCACCGCACTCGGCAATGATCTCCCGGATGGCTCTCTCTATCTCCTCTGCAGAAAGTTGTGCAGGAAGGTACTCCTGAATCACCTTCATTTGTTCGATTTCAGGTTCAGCCAGGTCGGGACGGTTCTGGGCAGCATAGATCTCAGCGCTGTCTTTGCGTTGTTTGACCATCTTCTGCAGGATGGCCATGGCAGTGTCGTCGGAAAGTTGATCGGAAGCACCCTTGGCGGTCTTCGCTTCCAGCAGCTCTTTCTTGATTCCGCGCAATGCCTCCAAGCGTACCTTTTCCCTGGCCAGCATTGCTTTTTTGATCTCTTCGGTAATGGTATCTATAAGTGACATCTTTTGATTTGTTGATTTGTTAATTTGTGACTGTGATGGTTTAATTTCCTTCAATCAAACAAAGACCTCGACTGCTGTTGCGTCTCCGTTTTCAAGATACGCGGATTAAAATCGGGTTCCCGTTTAAAAACAGGCGTTTTCTCCAGTGCTTCCAGCACCTTGTCATCGTCCAGCTCATCGAGGGTGAGCACGCAGGGCTCCAACCGGTAATTGACGGTGGTTAGCGACTTCAGCCCTGTCTTCCCGTAATACTTCTCAATCAGCTCCTTATCTTTTTTGTCTTGTTCGATCTTGGCATCCCGCTCAATCTGACGCTGTATCTCTTCTGCTCTTGTACGCTCCTGTTGCTGTTCTTCGATCCCCGGCACGTCGGTGATGGAGAAGCCGGTGGCCAGCAGCGTCACCTTTACCTCCTCGCCCAGCTCCTGCTCGACGGCAGTTCCCCAGATCACCTCTATCTCCCGGCTGAATTTAGACATGAAGTCATGCATGGCATTCATCTCTTCCATCATCAACGGGTTCTCCTCCCCGAAGGAGAGGTTGATCAGAATCTTCTTGGCACTGAACACATCGTTGTTGTTCAGCAAGGGTGAGTGCAACGCATTGCGGATGGCATCGTTGATACGGTCCTCACCGTTGCCCAGGCCACTGCTCATAATTGCCACACCGCCATCTTTCAGGGTGGTCTCCACATCGGCAAAGTCAAGGTTCACATGACCATGCACGGTGATGATCTCGGCAATGCTGCGGGCGGCTGTAGCCAGGGTATCATCAGCCTTGGCAAAAGCATTGAGCATCGTCAGGTCACAGTAGATATCCCGCAGCCGTTCATTGTTGATCACCAGCAGGGCATCCACATTCCTGGCAATCTCCTCCACCCCTTTGAGTGCCTGCACAATCTTACGCGGCCCTTCGAACATAAAGGGAATGGTTACGATCCCCACCGTGAGGATCCCCATCTCCTTGGCCACACGCGCCACCACCGGTGCGGCGCCCGTACCGGTGCCGCCGCCCATGCCGGCCGTGATAAAGACCATCTTGGTACCATCATTGAGCAGATCCTCGATCAGCGGCACACTCTCTTCGGCGGCTTTCCTTGCCACCTCCGGCTTGTTGCCCGCGCCCAGGCCTCCCGTGGTATGCTGTCCCAGTTGTACCTTTACCGGCACAGGTGATTCCATCAGCGCCTGGTTATCGGTGTTACAGAGAGCAAACGAAACATCGTGTATCCCTTCCTGGAACATATGGTTCACTGCGTTTCCGCCGCCGCCGCCCACACCGATCACCTTGATGATGGCATCCGTACGGCTCTCAATCATAAAATCCAATATCTCGTCATTCATTGCACACAATTGTTTCTCCTTTATTCATCATCTTCCGAGAAGATGTTGCCAAACATATTTTCCATCTTAGACAGGAAGCCCTCTTCCGTTTTTTCAACCTTCGGTTTCTTCTCCTTTTCCTGTTTCGGCTTCTTCTCTTTCTCCTGTTTCGGCCGCCTGTTCCAGAAACCGCGGGAAGAGGAGGATCTGTCTTCATCAGCCTCCTCATTGTACTCCTCCACCACGATCTGCTCACAATCCTCCCCGGCGGAAAGAAGCATACCAAGGGCAAGCGTGAAAGAGGGGTCACCGGTCAGCTCCGGTGCATTGTTGATCATCGTTTTGCGGGCGGTTGCTTTCCGCACCGCCATCTTCAGCTTCTGACCGAGATAGAGATCCAGGTTTTTGAGCAGAGAGCCCCCTCCGGTGATGATCAGTCCGGCACCCAGCTGTCCCTCGTAGCCCGACAGGGAGATCTGCTCCCTGATATTGGCAATGATCTCATCGAGCCGCATGCCAATCACTTTGTTCAGCTCCGCCAGGTCCACATCGGGCTTGGAGGAGAAGGGAGAGGTGAAGAGCGGCCCGTCGTGCGTCTCCAACGCCTTGCCGAACTTGATCTTTAGTTGCTCCGCGTCGTTCTCGGTGAAATTAAGCGCACAGATATCCTTTGTGAGGCTTTTGCCGCCAAAAGGGATCACCACCATGCGGCGCAGGATGCCGTTCTTATAGACTGAGAGGGTGGTCGTGCCGGCTCCGAAATCGACAAAGGCACAACCCAGCTCCTTCTCTTCCTCGGTGAGTGCAATATCGGCAGCAGCATTAGGGCCCACAATATAATCGGCGATCACCAGCTCCGTCTTCTCGGTGATGCTTTTCTCTATGTTGCTCATCAGGTTGGGTCGCCCGACGATCAGCTCAAACCCGGCTTCGATCTGGGAGCCAGTAACGCCTACCGGGCTTTTCTCGGGTTTGTCATCGATATAATACTCGGCATCGGCTACGCGATAATTGCGTTTCAAATCGGGCTGATACTTCTCGGCAGCACCGCGCAGCTGGCTCACCACCTCCTGGGTGACCATCCCGCCATGCAGTTGTTTCATCTCGTTGAATTCCATGGTGTGAAGCGACTGGCCTGCCAACGATACATAGACCTTGCCGATCTTGCGGCCGGTACTGTTCTCCAGCATCCTCACCAGCTTGTGCACTTTAGCACCTGCCTGTTCGATGTTATAAACCATTCCCCGACGGATGGAATTGTCCGAGTCGATGCTGCCGCTGGCGATCACGGAGATGACGCTATTCTCGTTCCTGCGTCCCACCACTCCCTTGATTCTGGAGGTTCCCAGATCTATCACAGCCGTAAATCCTGATGACGTCATATGATTGATGAACTTTAATGTATATCTTTTTTAAGAAACACTTCTCTGAACGCTTTTGTTTGCACATTCACATCCTTTAATGGGTGTAACAGGCAGGAGAGAACCCGAATGAAAAAGCCTTTGAAAAGCAACCTCCTATTTTCGGGTGCAGACCACCTGGTTTGCATATTTCAGGTTGATCTCCGAATAGCGGTTCCATCCCACCACATTCAATCCCTCCTCCACAAAACGGGCAAATTTGGACAACTTGGCCGGATAATCCTCCAGGCTTCCCAAGACAATTTGAAAATCACCCGCACGGGGGATCAACGCCACATCACCGTTGTGGCGCACCACAATCTGCTCGATCCATGCATCCCAGTCGTCATTGCGCTGGAGGAACATGGCAAAATCATACAGGGCACCCTGTGCAAAATCCCGTGACACTGCTCCCGTGGCCACCGGGACATAGACGGTGAATGCCGATGAGACAGGCATGACGCGGCGCTCCTGGTCGATATAGAAGCTTCCGGCCTCGTCGGAGATCACCCTTAATACCGGCTGTCGCTGTCGGATAGCTGCCACGATACCGCCGCGCGGCGTGGTATACACCTCTGCCGTCTCCACCAGCTCATTGGTAAGAATGGTATCGCGAATGGCAAGGGTATTGATCTCACCGAACGTTTTACCCACGGGGTAAAGATTGTACCGTTTCACCAGGTTCACAATGTCGCACGTGCGTACAAACTGTGTCCGGCTACTGTCTTTAACGACCACCTCAAAGTCCTCACACAGTTGATTACGCGATGCGTTCCTGAAATAGACAGCCGAGAAAATCAGATAGCCTATTATCACCAGTGTGACCAATATGAGCAGAAATTTCTTCAAGCGGTTGTCTGTTTGTTTATTGATTGCAAAGATACATCAAGATGCGCAAAGCCCCTGCAAATTAATGTTCATTAAACATTCTGCAGATAGCGCTCCCGCAACATCTTCTCAATATCGGGCAGCAGGCGGTCGATATCGCCGGCACCGAAGGTGACCAGCACCTCCAGGTTGCTGCTGCGAAGCAGGCCGGTCAGATCCTCCCTGCGGCACAGCTGCTTTTGAGCAAGAGTGATCCGGTCCAGCAGCATCTGTGATGACACCCCCTCAATAGGTTCTTCTCGTGCCGGGTAGATGTCGAGCAGGATCACCTCGTCAGGCAGCGACAGGCTGCGGGCGAACTGATCGGCAAAGTCGCGGGTGCGGCTGTAAAGATGTGGCTGAAAGACTGCAGTCACCTTCCGGTCGGGGTAAAGCGCCCGGATCGATTCGATGGCTGCCGTCAGCTCCCTGGGATGATGCGCATAATCGTCGATGAAGACGATCCGGTCGCTTTTGATATGGAAGTCGAACCGTCGTCTAGCACCCGCAAAACTCTGCATTCCCCTCCGTATCTCGTCGGGCGTGACGCCGCACAGCTCAGCGGCAGCGATGGCAGCCACACTGTTTTCAATATTGACCTTCACCGGCACTCCCAGGTTGATATCGGTGATCCTTTGGGCCGGAGAGACATAGTCGAACCGAATCTCCCCGTTTCCGATGCGGATATGCTCCGCATGATAATCGCCTTTCCCTTCCGCGTAACTCCACACCTTCACTCCCGGCAGGGTGCGTGGCGTGACCGCCACGCCATTCTTCAGGATGAGATGTCCCCCGGGCCGTATCAGTGAGGTAAAATGTTCAAAGCTCTCCCGGTATGCCTCCGCGGTACCGTAGATATCCAGATGATCGGGGTCGGCGGAAGTGATGACAGCGATATGGGGCCTGAGCCAGTGAAAGGAGCGATCATACTCATCGGCCTCGGCGACGGTGATCCGGCTGCGCTCCGACAGCAGCAGGTTATTGTCATAGTTCTTCAGGATCCCGCCGAGGAAAGCGTTGCAGTCGACGTGCGACTGCCGCAGGAGGTGGGCCGTCATGCTCGAGACGGTAGTCTTTCCGTGGGTTCCCGCCACGCAGATGGCATCGCTGGCACGGGTGATCTCACCCAGCAGCTCCGCCCTTTTCATCATCCTAAACCCCTTCTCCCGAAAATAGGAGAGCTCGCCGTGTTGCTGCGGCACGGCCGGCGTATAGACCACCAGTGTCGCCTCCCTGTCGGTAAAGGAATCCGGTATTTCCCGGATCTCATCGGTATAGTGTACAAACGCGCCCTCCGCTCGGAGCTGTTCCGTGAGGGGAGACTCCGTACGGTCATATCCGCCCACCCGTTTTCCTTTGGAGAGATAATAACGGGCAAGATTGCTCATGCCGATGCCGCCAATCCCTACAAAATAAATATTGTCACAGTTGATTCCTGATTCATTTTTAACCTTCATTGTCTGTCTGTTGCTTTACGATCGAATCACCATTTTTTCCATCTCATCGACAATCCGTTTGGCGGAGTCATGCTGTGCCAGTGCCGCAATGTTGCGGCTCAGAGCTTGCAGACGGCCGTCGTTTCTCACCAACGTGAGGGCTTCATCGAACAACCTTCCGACTGCCTGTCGATCGGGAACCATCACGGCAGCGTCATGTTGCACCAGCGCCTCCGCATTCCGTGTCTGATGGTCCTCCGCCACGTTGGGTGAGGGAACCAGTATCACCGCTTTTTGCAGGAGGCAGAATTCCGATATGGATCCGGCACCGGCACGTGAGATCACCAGGTCGGACACGGCATAAGCATAATCCATGCGGGATATAAAATCGAACAGCTGCACATTGACAGGGATCATCCCCTCGCGTTGCA
Organism: Proteiniphilum sp.; assembly: GCA_028709605.1. Lineage (GTDB taxonomy): Bacteria > Bacteroidota > Bacteroidia > Bacteroidales > Dysgonomonadaceae > Proteiniphilum. The sequence continues at coordinate 8,792 of JAQVWR010000047.1, read as the reverse complement.
ACTGCTGCATCTCTTTGAAATAATATCTGCCGCACTGCCAGATCACCTGTACATCGTCACTTTCCGCCAGTCTGGGAAAAGCAGCCACCATACTCTCGTTCAGCGTCCGGGCACCCAGGCTGCCACCCACCATCAGGATCGTTTTTTTTGCCGGATCCAGTCCGAAGAAGCGGAAGCCTTCGTTCCGTTTCTCCTGCGTACTCACCAGATCCTGCCGGCAGGGATTGCCGGTGAGCACGATCTTTTCTTTCGGGAAGAACTGCTCCATACCCTCATACGCCACGCAGATCACCAATGCCTTCTGTGCCAGCATCCTGTTGGTCACACCGGCATAGGAGTTCTGCTCCTGCAGCAGTGTGGGCACCCCTGCCGCGGCGGCTGCCTTCAGCACCGGCCCGCTGGCAAAGCCTCCCACTCCCACAGCGATATCAGGCTTGAAATCTTTCACAATCTTCTTTGCCTGCCCCATGCTTTTGAGCAGTTTCCAGACCACCGACACATTCCGGAACATATGCTTCCGGTCAAAGCCGGCCACCGGCAAGCCAATGATGCGGTATCCGGCTGCGGGTACCCGCTCCATCTCCATTCGTCCCAATGCTCCCACAAAGAGGATATCGGCCTGCGGCCACCGCTCCCTGACGGCATTGGCGATGGAGATGGCGGGGAAAATATGTCCTCCGGTACCGCCACCGCTGACGATCACTCTGGGAGCCAAGGGGGTTGTTTTGTTTGTGGTGTGCATAGATGTTTTTTTTATGAATGATGCCATTGCCGGAACCGCTCTGTTACGCCTCGACCTCGCACGCAACCTCCTTTTCTTTCTTAGCGGGAAAGGCATCAGTGATCTCCTGCAGCTCCTCCCTGTCGGGGGCATCCTGCCGATCCTGCTCATTCTCACCGGAGCGTTCCGCCGGCTCCTCATTTTTCTTTTTTCCTATCCCAAAGCGGTCGGCACTCAGCATCAGCCCGAAATAGGCGCAGGTGATCAAGGTCGATGTGCCGCCACGGCTGATCAACGGAAGCGGTTGACCGGTGACGGGGATCAGGTTGACGGCCACCGCCATGTTAATGAATGCCTGGATCGACAACATCATGGCAGAGCCCAGCACCAGGTATTTGGGGAACAGCTTCTCCGTTTTCCGTGCGATCATGCCGGCGCGGATCAGGATGATCACATAGAGCAACAGCACAAACAAGCCGCCCGCCAGTCCCATCTCCTCCATGATGATGGCATAGATAAAATCGGAATAGGCCTGGGGGAGGAAGTCGCGTTCCGTGCTGTTACCGGGAAAAACGCCCAGCGCACCTCCATTGGCAATGGCTATTTTGGCATGGGCCACCTGGTAGTTGTCGTCGGTGATAGCGAAATACTCCTCTTCGGAGAGTTCTTTGCCCGAATCGAAATGTTCGATACGGTTCTGCCAGGTGCCGAGGCGGCTCAGCGGCCCTTCATCGGCCCAGCTTTCGGGGATCACCTTCAGAAGCACGATAAACAACAGAAGGAGCACCATCCCGGCACCGGCCACCTTCAGCAAACGCAGCAGCTTCACATTACCGATGAACATCAGCAGGTAACAGACGCCGAAGAGCAGAACGGCCGTAGAGAGGTTATCCATGGCGATGATGCCGGTCACCACCACCATCAGCCCGATCATCCATTTGAAGAGCAGAGCGTCGTTGGTGCCGTTCTGCCTGCTCAGCAGGAAGGCGATGGTACCCATCAGTGATATTTTTGCGATCTCCGACGGCTGGATGGTGAATCCCATGAAGGAGATCCAACGCTCGGCACCGTTGACGCTGGTGCCGATAAAGGGGGTGAGAATCAGCAGGACGATGGCGCCCAGCAGCACAAAGATCAGAGAGGAGAAATAGCGGTAAGGGATATTGTGGATCAACAGGATCACCCCCACCCCGGCAATCAGGAACATGGCGTGCCGCAGGATCGGCCCCCAGATGTTCTGCTGACGATAGACGATGGTGCTGGTAGCGCTGAAGATCTCTACCAGTGAGATCACACAGAGGGCAATAAAAACCGCCCAGATCACCTTGTCTCCCTTGAATATCTTCCGGCCGAAATCCCCCCAGGAGAATCCCTGTTCC
>JAQVWR010000047.1:0-6592 GCA_028709605.1 Proteiniphilum sp. | reverse complement strand
AGAACCGTATCGCCTTTTTGTGCCAGCCGGTAAGCGGTCTCCACCGCCTCGTTCATGGAGCCCGCATCACGGATGGTCTCCACCATCCCGTCGAAGAAAGCGTGCAACTTACGGTTGTCCTTCCCCAGGAAGATCAATGCCCGCACTTTGGTACGCACCAGCTCTGCGATCTCGCTATAGTCATTGCCTTTGTCCGTTCCGCCAAGGATCAGCACCGTCTTACTGCGCATGCTCTGCAGGGCGTACCAGCAGGCGTTCACGTTGGTGGCCTTTGAATCGTTGATATACGGCACGCCGCGCACGGAAGCCACCTTCTCAAGGCGGTGCGCCACCCCCCGGAAGTCGGCAAGCGAGGAGCGCAGCTGCTCGTCGCTGATATCCATCAGCTTTGCCACAATGCCCGATGCCAGGGAGTTGTAGACGTTATGCAACCCCTCGAGGGCGAGTAGTTCCAGCTCCATATCAAATTGATGTTCTTTGGTGTGAATATACAGTTTCCCGTTTCCGGTGTATCCGGCTGTCGCCGCTGTTTTCTTTTCCCCGAAAGGATAACAGGTGGCTGCCGGTTTCAGTTTCTCTATTTCGCAGGTGATGACGGGGTCATCGATCCAGTAGATGAATGCATCTTCCATCTTCTGGTTGCGGATGATCCGCATCTTGGCATCTACGTAATGCTGCAGGTTATGATCGTATCGATCCAGGTGATCGGGGGTGATATTCAGCAGCACTGCGATATCGGCCTTGAAATCATAGACCCCCTCCAGCTGGAAGCTGCTCAGTTCCAACACATAGCAGTCGTGCTGTTCTTCCGCCACCTGGCGGGCAAAGCTCCTGCCGATGTTGCCTGCCAGCCCCACATTGAGGCCGGCCGACCTGAGGATATGCCAGATCAGGCTGGTGGTGGTCGTCTTACCGTTGCTGCCGGTGATGCAGATCATCTTGGCATCGGTATACCTGCCGGCGAACTCGATCTCGGAGATCACTCGAATTCCTTTGAGCAACACCTTCTGCATCAACGGGGAGGTATCAGGTATGCCGGGGCTCTTCACGATCTCATCAGCCTGCAGCACCCGTTCTTCGGTATGTCCTCCCTCCTCGAAATCGATCTGATACGCCAGCAGGGTCTCCCGATGCTCCTCCTTCAGTTGTCCGCTGTCAGAGAGGAACACCTCCAGTCCCTTCTTCTGTGCCAGAATAGCCGAGCCCACTCCGCTTTCGCCGCCACCCAGTACCACCAATCGTTTTCCGTTCATCTTACACACATATTATATCGTTTCATTCCTTGATCATCTCATCTTCAGAGTGGCCAGTGCCAGCACGGCCAGGATCATCCCTGCCAGCCAGAAACGGCTCACGATCTTGGGCTCCGCCAGTGGCGCATAGGGCCGCTGGAAGATGGCATCGATGCTGCCGTCACCCGGTTTCTGATAATGATGGTGCAGAGGTGTCATCTTGAAGATGCGCCTGCCGGCACCGTATTTCTTCTTGGTATACTTGAAGTAGGTGACCTGAGCGATCACCGAGAGCGCCTCCACGAAGAAGATGCCGCAGAGAATGGGCAGCAGCAGCTCTTTATGGATCAGCACGGCAAAGACGCCGATGATGCCGCCCAGGGTGAGGCTGCCGGTATCGCCCATGAATACCTGCGCCGGATAGGCGTTGTACCAGAGGAAGCCGACACAGGCTCCCACAAAGGCGGAGGCAAACACCATCAGCTCATCTCCGCCCGGGATGTGCATGATGTTGAGGTAAGAGGCAAAGTCGACACGACCCGACACATAGGCCAGGATGCCGAGGGCCACCCCAATGATGGCCGAAGAGCCGGAGGTGAGGCCGTCGAGGCCGTCGGTCAGATTGGCACTGTTGGAGACAGCTGTGACGATCAGGATCACCACCAGGATGAAGACAACCCATACCGCCTCGTCGGCATAGTCCCCCATCCAGCTTACCAGCGACCGGTAGTCGAAGTTGTTGTTCTTCACAAAGGGGATGGTGGTGCTGGTGGTCTTCACATCTTCCGTCGGGTAGGTGACCTCTTCGATCACATGGTTCACCCGCACCTCCATGTTCTGGCGCACCACCACGTCGGGACTGAAATAGATGGTGAGACCCACGATCAGCCCCAGGCCTATCTGTGCGACAATCTTGAACTTCCCTTTCAGCCCATCCTTATCCTTCTTGAACACCTTGATATAATCGTCGGCAAAACCGAGCAGTCCGAGCCAGACGGTGCTCACCAGCATCAGAATGATGTAGATGTTCTCCAGCTTCCCGAAGAGGAGGGTGGAGATCAGGATGGAAAGGATGATGATCACTCCTCCCATGGTGGGGGTACCCCGTTTGCTGTACTGCCCTTCCAGGTCGAGGTTGCGGATGGTCTCGCCGATCTGTTTCCGTTGCAGCTTGTCGATGATCTTTTTGCCCGCAAAGATGCCGATGAGCAGTGAAAAGATGACAGCCATGGCCGAGCGGAACATCACGTACTGGAACATGCCGGCCCCGGGGAAATTGAGTGTGTCAAGATAGTCGAAAAGATAATAGAGCATATGAATCTGTTTAGTGCATTACGGGTTATGATGGGAAGAGAAGATCTTCTCCACCTCCTCCCTGTCATCGAAGTGATGTTTCACTCCCTTTATCTCCTGATAGTCCTCATGTCCCTTGCCGGCAATGAGGATTACATCTCCCTCCTGTGCCAGGGCGCAGGCGGTTTTGATGGCTTCACGGCGGTCTGTGATGGTCAGTGCGGTCTGCTGCTGCTCCTCGGTGAGTCCCTCTACCATATCCCGCAGAATCTCTTCCGGCTCCTCGAACCGGGGATTGTCGGAGGTGAGCAGCAGCTTATCGCTCCGCTCCGCCGCCTCTCGCGCCATGATGGGGCGCTTGGTCCGATCGCGGTTTCCGCCACAGCCTACCACTGTGATGATCCGCCCCCGCTTGTTGAGCACTTCATGAATTGCTTTCAGCACGTTGGACAATGCATCGGGGGTATGGGCATAATCCACGATGGCGGTATAACCTTTTGGAGAGCGGAACGTCTGGAAGCGGCCGGCCACCGGCTGCAACAGGGATAGTTCACGCAGCACCTCCTCCTCATTGAGTCCCGACAGAAGGGCAGCGCCATAGACCGCCAGGAGGTTGTATACATTGAACACTCCCACAAACTGCACCACCAGTTGTTTGCCGTTGATCTCGATATCAGTGCCATCGAAATGCTTCTCGAAGATACGCGCCTTAAAGTCGGCTATCCCCTTCACGGAGTAGCTCTTTTTCGCGGCACGGGTGTTCTGCAGCATCACCATGCCGTTCCTGTCGTCCAGGTTGGTCAGTGCGAAAGCATCGTCGGGAAGGCTGTCGAAAAAAGACTTCTTCACGTTCCGGTACTCCAGCATGTTCTTGTGGTAGTCGAGATGATCCTGGGTGAGGTTAGTGAAGATCCCGCCGGCAAAGCGGAGCGCTTCGATCCGTTTCTGGTGGATGGCGTGCGAGCTCACCTCCATAAAGGCATATTCACACCCCGCATCCGCCATCTTGCGCAGGAAGGCGTTCAGCGTAAGAGGGTCGGGGGTGGTGTGTGTGGTGGGGTATCTCTCCCCGTTCACATAGTTGGCTACTGTTGACAACAGTCCCGCGGCATATCCGCGGTTGCGAAAGAGCTGCCAGAGGAGGGTAGCGATGGTGGTCTTGCCATTGGTGCCGGTCACGCCCACTAATCGGAGCTGACGCGAGGGGTGTCCGTACCAGGCAGCTGCGATGTGAGCCAGCGCTACGGCACTCTCCTCCACCTGCACGTAGGTCACACGCGAGAAATACTCCTCGATCATTGGCTTGTCGTATACCACCACGGTAGCTCCCTGCTCGATGGCCTTCCCAATATAGGAATGACCGTCGGTACAGATTCCTTCCACTGCTACGAACAACGATCCCTGTTCCACTTTACGCGAGTCGGAGGTGACGGAGGAAACCTCCGTCGCTTCGTTGCCGCGAAGAGATACAACCTTGCATGATTCAATCAGTGTATTGAGTCTCATATCTTTTTTTATTTTAATATAATGCCGATTGTCGTCCCTTTCACCAGCGTGCGACCGGGAGATATCGATTGCGACACCACCCTTCCGGATCCGCTCAACCGGACCTTTAATCCCGCCTTTTCGAGCAGAAAGAGCGCATCACGGGCCCCCATGCCAGACACGTCCGGCACCAGCGAACCGTTGAGGGCAATCGGCTGTGGCATGTAAGCCATACTATCCGCCGTGACCCGCACCCACTCTGCCGGCTCCACTGTTTCTCCCGCAGGCAGGCCGAGAAGGGCAAGCATCTTGCGGTTACGGTTCCAGTTGCCATTTTTAAGGGGCGGCTCCTTTCGCAACAGTGAATCCAGGGGACAATCCTCCACGGTGAGCTGCACCTTGCGGATATAGGTCTGCTCCGCGATATGTTTGAACACCATCCCGGCCATTCCCCCGCCGGAGGGTACCCCCTTCGGTTTGCGGATTCCCACGAAGATGGTGTACATCGGTTCATCGGCGGGGAAGTAACCGCAGAAGGAGACGTAATACCCACCGTAAGCACCGCCCGAGGCGATCTGTGCCGTGCCGGTTTTTCCGGCAACCGGGAAATAGTCGGATGCCACCACCTTTGCCGTCCCCTTATTGATCACATCCACCAGCATCTGTCGAATCTGCTGCAGGGTAGTCTCCTTGCAAATCTGCGGGTTGACCACCTCCGCCTCCATGCTTTTCATCACCTTTCCATCCTTCACAAACTCCTTCGTGATGAAGGGTTTGATCATCGTTCCGTCGTTGGCGATGGCGTTGTAGAACATCAGCATATAGATGGGCGGGATCTTTGTTTCGTAGCCGAACGACATCCAGGGGAGCGTCGTTTTGGACCAGTAGTTGCTCTTGTCATCGGGAAAACGGATGGAGGAGGTACCCTCGATCCCTTTCAATGGCACATCCCATTGGAGCTGCTTGCGCAACCCGATGCGGTCGATACCCTCCACAAACTTCTTCGGGTTCTCTTCATAGCCCTTCAGGGCAATCTTGCTCATCACAATATTGGAGGAGATTGCGATTCCTTCAGCGACGGTGAGATACCCGCGATCCTGCCCGCGGCGCCAGTAGTGGTCTCTCACCCATCGCCGGTTGTACTGATAGAGTCCGGTACCCACATAAAATGAGTCGGTAGGCGTCACCACGCCGTCGTCGAGAGCCACCATGGCGGTCACCGTCTTGAAGGTAGATCCCGGTTCATTCATGTAGGAAAAAGCGTTGGGGTTTCCTTCAGCATAATTGCCATTGCTCATGCGGTCCAGGTTGACGATCCCCTTAATTTCACCGGTTTTCACCTCCATGATGATGGCGGTACCCGATTCCGCTTCTGTTTCGATCAGCTTCTCCCTGAGAGAGTGTTCAGTGATATCCTGGATGTCGGCATCGAGGGTGGTGATGATGTCCCACCCTGCCTCGGCCGGTTTCTCCACCACATCCATCCACTTGCCCTGTATCTTCTGGCGAAACTTCACGCCGGGAACCCCGCGCAGCAGGGAGTCATATTTCAGTTCGAGGCCGCTGGCCCCTCCCTTGTCCAGATCTTTGTAGACATTACCCACCGTTCGGGTTGCCAGGTTTCCGAAAGGTTTCTTGCGGGCATTACGCTCCTCAGCGATCAGCCCACTGCGGTTGGAGCGCTGGTTCCAGAAAGGATAGGTGCGTATCTCCTTGAGATCGACATAAGAGATATCTCGCCGGATAATCTTCACGTAACGGGAACGGATCGGCACCCGCTTTTCGATGCCCCGGGCCTTGTTATCCCGTATCTGCCGTTCCTCCTCCTCACGCATCTTCCATCCGTTCAGGATCACGCTCTTATACTGAGCGGCGGTGCGGTCTGGAAATTTTTTAGCAAGTTCCAGAGACAGACTCCCCACATATTTGGTCAGGGTATCTTTTGCAATTCCGTCGGCCCAGAAATCCATATAGATGCTGTAGAGCGGCTCGGTCGTAGCCAGCAGCTTACCGTCGTATGTATAAATGCTTCCTCTCTCGGGCAGGATCACCCGGTCACGGATCACCGTTTCTTTTTCTCCCACTTCCCGCCATCTCTTTCCCTCGGAGCTGAACGCAAGCCTGCCCGCCGTAAAAAAAATCATCACGGCAAACAACATCAAAAGGGTCACGATCAGGCCATAGCGTGCCAGCACCCCTTTCTTTGTTTTTTTGTTCTGTTCATTCTGCTCGTTCATGATCTCAACAGACTATTTGCCGATATGATATACCGGCTCATTGGTCACCTTCAGTTCCAGCCCCGCTTCTTCTACCCGACGCTCAATCTCTCCCTGACGGCTCGCTTCGGTGAGCGAGGAAGAGATGGTCAGCGATTCATACCGGGCATCTTTCAGCACCCGTTCGAGATGTTCGATCTCCGACATCTTCTGTAACACGGCATAGCGATGACTGATAAAGAGGAACATGATCAGTACGATAACCAGGATAAACCGCATGTTCCGGAGGAAGAAGTTCTCGGTGAGAACACTTCCTCCAAAAACATGGACAAACGATTTGCGTATGTTATCGAACTTGAGTTTCAT
>JAQVWR010000046.1:8547-14888 GCA_028709605.1 Proteiniphilum sp. | reverse complement strand
TGGGGATAAAACCGTTTTTATCGGCGAACACCTGATAGTAAGGCGGCATGCGAAACTGTGACGCTCTTTTCGGATGAAAGGCCTCCCTGTAATCGCAGATATCGGCGGGGGGGGCGGCCATGTAGGCTGCGGGGAAAGAGAACTCCCCCTCAATCCCGATCAGGTGGCAGACCAACTGACGCAGTTCCTCGTTGAAGTCAAGCAGGAAACGGGGCTTCTTCTCATAGAAGGGGCGAAAGTCATCTTCATAGTACCGGAAGAAGGGCGTGGAACGGTATGCCGACACGATGGCGTTCCAGTGGAGGTGTTGCCAGTTGCCGTGATCGGCGATCCGGATATCTTTCATGGCAACCCGGTTCCCCACCGGCTTTTCTACCGGGATCGTCAGCGGCAGCATTCCGTTAGCGCCGGCGATGTGGCAACGGTTTCTGTAGGACTGCTTTTGGTAATGCTCCCCTGTCTCTATGAGCGCCTCTTCTGCCCGGAAGAGCAGGCTGTAATATGCTACGGGTGCAAGATAACAGGAGCTGAGAAGAACCGTTTGCCGTTGTTTCTCCCTGTTCATGCCGGGATCCGGGCGCTGCGGAACAGCCTGTTCCATCGTATTCTTCCGTTGAACCAGCTTTTGTCTTTCTCCAGCGACAGCCAGATGAGCATGGGCTTGCCCACGATATGATCCTCGGGAACGAAACCCCATACCCTGGAGTCGGCAGAGTTGTGGCGGTTATCTCCCATCATGAAGTAGTAATCGAACCGGAAGGTGTAGGAGGTTGCTTCCTTTCCGTTGATGTAGACCTTGCCGTCGCGATAAGCGAAGTCGTTTCCTTCGTAATTTTTGATGCAGCGTTCGTAGGCGGCTACCTTGAACGGCGCGTCGCTGTCGAAGGTGATCGTCGCTCCTCTTTTCGGGATCCAGAGAGGGCCGAAGGTGTCGCGGGACCAGCCGGTGTCGTAATTGAGCGGATAGTAAAAGCTCGTGCCGGGCTGCTCTTTTTCTTTGATGATCTCCCACACGAACGGTTTGGCTTTCAGCTGTGTCACCATCTCCTCTGTCAGCGGAATGCTAAAGTAAATCCTTCCGTTGTTGCCGTTGCGGGGGTGCAAGCCGAACATTGCGAGGTTCAGGCTGTCCACCCCGGCAAGATCCTGCGAGCGGGTCACCACCTGCCCGTAGTTGTCCTGCGTGTAGTAGTCGGCTTTGTTGATGCCCAGCTTGTTGAAGAGATCGGGGGAGATAACGGTACCGTCGGTATGGATCAGGTAATTGTGCTGGGAGTGGCGGGGATTGGGTAGATAGAGGCCGTCGATGTAGACGCTGTCGTTGCGAAGGGCAATGGTTTCACCCGGCAGGCCGATGCAGCGCTTCACATAGTTCTCGCGTCGGTCGACGGGCCGGTAGACGATTGCTCCGTAGGTGCGCCGGTCGGATCTCACGCCGGCGCTGCCGTTGGCATTGAGCTTCGAGAGGGAGTAAAAGTCGGCTCCCTGCATGTTGAGGGCAACCGTATCACCGGTGGGGAAGTTGAAGACCACGATGTCGTTTCTCTCCACCTTTCCGAACCCTTTCAGCCGTCGGTACTTCCATTGCGGCTTCTCAAAATAGGACTTGCCGCCCACCAACGGCATGGTGTGCTGCGCCAGCGGGAAGGAGAGCGGAGTGATCGGTGCCCGGGGACCGTAACTCAACTTGCTCACCGCCAGGAAATCGCCTACCAGCAGGGATTTCTCGAGTGATGAGGTGGGGATCTGATAGTTCTGGAAGAAGAAGGTGTTGATGAAATAGACGGCTACCAGGGCGAACAGGATGGCATCCACCCATTCCATTGTCTTGCGGAAGATGTTGTGCTTCGACTTTTTCCAGAAGGACCACGGGACGAACCGGGTGATGTAGATATCGAAAAACAGAAGGATGAAGAGCGCTATCCAGGGTGATCCTGTCCACCGGGAGAACAGCAGGGTTGTGGCAACCCATACGGCAAACCATATCCATTGATGCTTGGCCGCGGAGGAAATTCGTTGTTTGAATGTCATAGTGGTGTATTCTTACAGCATGCGTTTATAGTGCTCCCAGCAGATCTTTCATGCCGAGGAATCCTTTCTTCCCTTGGGTGAATTCGGCTGCCAGCACCGCTCCCAGAGCAAAACCCCTGCGGTTCTTTGCGTCGTGTGTGATGCGGATGGAATCACTGTCCGATTCATAGATGACCGTATGGATGCCCGGGACTTCACCTTCACGGAAGGCTTGTATCTGTAGGTCGTGTGACGAAGCTGCCTGGTTCACAACCCACTTCTCCTTTCGCTCCACCTGCTCCAGGATGCCTTCAGCCAGGGTGATGGCGGTGCCGCTGGGAGCATCCAGCTTGTGGATATGATGGGTCTCTTCCATCCGTACATCGTACCCGGGAAAACGGTTCATCACCTTTGCCAGATAACGGTTCAGAGCGAAAAAGATGTTCACGCCCAAGCTGAAGTTGGAAGCATAGAAAAAGGTCTTCCCGTTTTTTGCACACTCCTCTTTGATCTCATTGAGTTGTTCGAGCCATCCCGTGGTACCCGATACAACGGGCAGGCCGGCTGCAAATGCCTGTTTGTAGTTCTGTAATGCGCTTTGGGGTGTGGTGAATTCAATCGCCACGTCGGCGTTCCTGAACGCGGGGGAACGGAACTTCTCCTCTTCCCCCATCTCAATGGCACAGACGATCTCATGTCCTCTCTCCCGTGCGATCCGTTCAATCTCATGCCCCATCTTTCCGTAACCAATCAGTGCTATCTTCATCTTTCTTGATCTCTTGTCTTGATTGTGATTTGCTTTGCACTGAACAAAAGTACAAAATAAATAGATACGCTGCATTCCCCCGGGTGAAATTCACGCCATGGAGGCCTTCGCTCACAGCCATCCCTCTTTCCTGTACCATGCCGCCGTCATCTCTACCCCTTCCCTCAGCCTCCAGCGCGGCACAAAACCGGTATCCTCCTGTAAAGGCCGTATATCGCAGCTCCAGTTCCGCTGTTTCATGATATGGTACTTGTCGCTGTTGAAGGTGGTGACCCTGCCGAGAAGAGCCGCCGTCTTCTCACTCACAACTGCGGCTGGCTTCACGATCCAGAGAGGGAGCCGTAGCCGCAGCACCTGTTTGCTGTGCAGCACCTCCCGCACGATGGTGTTAAACTCCCGGTCGGTATAGCAGTCGCCGTCGGCTATGAAATAGGTTTTTCTTCTGATCCCTTTCTCCAGCAGGATGAAGATTGCCTCCGCCAGATCCCGGCTGTGGATGAAGGTGAGGATCTGTTTCCGGAATCCGGCTCCCACATCCAGGCCGTTCTTCATCGCCTTCATCAGGATCAGGTAATCCCTGTCCCGTGGCCCGTAGACCCCTGTGGGGCGGAGGATCAGGTAGGGAAAATCGTGCATCTCTTTCAGGCAATTCTCCGCTTTCAGCTTGCTCTTCCCGTAAGCGGTATTGGGTCGGGGAGCACTGTCGGCACGGAATGGGGTATAACCGGTTTCGTCTCCGGGTCCCATCACGCTCAGGGAGCTTAGCAGTACAAAGGCGCCGGAGAGTGCGCCGGTTTCTGCCAGTGCCTCTGCCAGGTGACGGGTATAGCGGTAGTTGACCCTGTCAAAATCCTCTTTCCGGCGTGCCTTGGTGAGCCCGGCCGCGTGGATCACCGCATCGAAGGGGCCCTCACGCTCTGCCTGTTCCCGCAACTGTTCGGCCAGCTTTTCCCTGTTGTCGTACGGCAGATCGATTAACCGGATACGTTCATCCTGCAGATAACGGCGGCTGCTCCCGGAGCGGATACCCGCCCATGTCTCATATCCCCGTTCGAGTGCCCTGTCAACCATTGTGCTGCCGATGAAACCGCTGGCGCCGGTAATGAGAATTCTTTTTTGATCCATCTTTTTTTCCTTTCTATCCTGCAAAAATAGCGATATCTTCAGGAAATATTCCCATTTATCGCTTTCTGATCATTTTTTTTATTACTTTGCGTTCACTAAAGCAGGGTTGACTTGTTTTAGATAAAAACTAACAGAGATATTTTATGAGTAGAAAAGCAACGTCCTCTTCTGCGGAGAACAAACCCAGGAAGAAAGAACTGATTACATCCGTTACCCGATTTCTAACCCAGAACAACGACAAGCAATACAATTACAAACAGATCGCGGCGGCACTGAACGTAAGCGGCGAAGAAGGACGGCGACAACTGGTCAAGGTGCTCGACCGGCTGCGCGATGAGGATGTGCTGCTGGAGTCCTCCCGTGGCCGGTACCGCATCAACAACCGCGGCTTGATGCTGGAAGGGCGTTTTGAAAGACGAAGCAACGGCAAGAATTTCTTTGTGCCCGACGATGATGCAAACATCATCTATGTCCCCGAGCGGAACAGCAAGCATGCCATGAATGGCGACCGTGTGCGGGTGCAGCTGCTGGCCAAACGCAAGCGTGCCGACACGGAGGGCACCGTGGTGGAGATCTTAGAGCATACCCAAAGTCGTTTCGTGGGAGTACTGGAGGTGCAAAAGCATTTCGCTTTCCTGGTGATGGACAGCAAGTATCTCTCCAACGACATCTTCATCCCCAAAGAGGATCTCAATGGTGCCGGCAATGGCGACAAGGTCGTGGTCGAGATCGTGGAGTGGCCCGAGAAAGCGAACAACCCGGTGGGGAAGGTGATCGATATCCTGGGCAAGCCGGGGCACAACGATACCGAGATGCATGCCATCCTGGCACAGTATGACCTGCCGTACAAGTACCCGGAAGAGGTGGCACAGTATGCGGAAAAGATTACCGACAAGATCGACCGGAATGAGATCGCCCGGCGGGAGGATTTCCGCGATGTGTTCACCCTCACCATCGACCCCAAGGATGCGAAGGACTTCGATGATGCCCTCTCGTTGCGTCAGCTCTCCCCCACGGAGTGGGAGGTGGGTGTCCATATTGCCGACGTGACTCATTATGTGAAGCCGGGTGACCCGGTGGACCGGGAAGCGGAGACCAGGGCCACCTCGGTCTACCTGGTCGACCGGACCATCCCGATGCTGCCGGAGCGGCTCAGCAACGGCTTGTGCTCGTTACGTCCGCAGGAGGAGAAGCTCTGCTTCTCGGTTATCTTCACCCTCAACGACCAGGCGGAGATCAAAAAGTCACACATCGCCCGTACGGTGATCAAATCGGACAGCCGCCTCTCCTATGAAGATGCACAGGCGGTGATTGAGACAGGCAAAGGCGGTTTTGCTGCGGAGATCCTGCGGCTGAATGAGCTGGCCCGTCAATTGCGCGAACGGCGCTTTGCTGCCGGGGCGATCAACTTTGAACGGTATGAGGTGAAGTTCAACCTCGACGAGAAAGGAAAGCCGCTGGGTGTTTATTTTAAGGAGTCGAAAGAGGCAAATCACCTGATCGAGGAGTTTATGCTGCTGGCCAACAAGGCGGTGGCGGAAGCCATCGGCAGGGTACCCAAAGGAAAGAAGGCCCGTACATTCGTGTATCGGGTGCATGATGTGCCCGATCCGGAGAAGCTGGATACCCTCAACACCTTTATCCTCCGCTTCGGACACAAGATTAAGCCGGAGGGCTCCAAAACGGAGGTGGCAAAGAGCATTAACGCCCTGCTCGACAAGGTGCAGGGACGTCCCGAAGAGAATCTGATTGAGACCATCGCCATCCGTACCATGTCGAAGGCGGTTTATTCTACCAAGAATGTGGGGCACTACGGACTGGCATTCGATTACTATACCCATTTCACCTCTCCCATCCGCCGCTACCCCGACATGATGGTGCACCGTCTGTTGGCGCATTACCTGGCCGGGGAAAAGAGTGTGGATCAGGGACCCCTGGAGGAGGAGTGCCAGCACTGCTCTCAGATGGAGCAGGTGGCTGCCAATGCGGAACGTGACTCCATCAAGTATAAACAGGTGGAGTTCATGTCCGACAAGATCGGCAAGGTATATGACGGGGTGATCTCCGGCATCACCGAGTGGGGGCTGTACGTGGAGATCAACGAGAACAAATGCGAGGGGATGATCCCCATCCGGGAGCTGGATGACGATTTTTACGAGTTAGACGAGAAAAACTACCGTCTGGTGGGGCGTCGCACCAAACGGGAGTATCGTCTGGGGCAGCCGGCAACGATCCAGGTGGCACGGGCCAATCTCGACCGCAAGCAGCTCGATTTCACCTTCGCTTAGGAAAACCCTCTCTGCGCGTTGCTCCGGCTTCCGGCAGCCTGCCGGCGAGCCGGAAGGCGATGACTGTATAGGCGGCAGCATCTGACAGCTTCCCTGCGAAGAGAGCCTTCCAGGCTTTCTTCAGGGCAGCCGCCACGCTGTATGCAAACGCC
>JAQVWR010000046.1:0-8447 GCA_028709605.1 Proteiniphilum sp. | reverse complement strand
TCACAGGTGCGGTCCGACGAGCCGTTGTCGACCACCACGATCGTGGCCGGGAGGGTCGATGCCAGTGCCGATGGGAGACAACGGTCTATCCACGGCTCAAAATTATAGGAGACGATCAGGATACAGACTTCGGGTAAAGGAGCAGGATGGTCACTCATCATAGGTAGAGGCTTTAATCAGACATTTACGGAAGTAGGGAGGTGTGAGATTCTTCAGATCATTTAAAAAGATCATCACGCCGGCGTTGGGGCGCTGGTGAAATTCCTGTGCGCTGAAAAAACGGCTGAACCGCTCAAAATCTTCCCGGTGATGGTAGGTGCAGAGAGCCACCCGGATCGGGTGCTGCGACAGGAGCCGGCGCATTCCCTCCAGCACCTGCGCTTCGGCACCCTCCACATCGATCTTGTAGAAATCGGGCTTCTCCACACGGTGTGCAAAGAAACGGTCGAGGGAGATCGTATTGCCGCTGTTGTCAGCCCCCACAAAGCGGGGCACAAGGGTCACCTTCTCGCGCCAGGGTGCAAACGTAGCTTTCAGAGGCTCCAACCACTCGCCCTCCTGTTCAAAGAGGCAGAGCCGTTTTACCCGGTCGGCATACAGGAGGGAGAAATATCCTTCCGCACATCCTACGTCGGCCAGGGTATCTGCTTCACGGGGGTAGAATGTGGCATCGGTATAGCAGTGGGGCGACTCCCCGTCCTGTTCTATGCGCAGCATGGTGAACAGGAGCTGCACCGTGCGTTCGTTGTGCGACCGTTTGAAGTAAAGCCGCTTTCCTTCGGTAACCACATAAGGGAGGCCGAGGGTGGCGTCGCGATGCACCTCCACATCGCGGAAACGGTATTTTTCCTGAAAGGTTCCGTAAAAGGTCGTGAGAGGGTGGTGCTGCAGGTATTCCACCGCTTTTTGCGTATCCGGATCGGTTGGGGGATGGCTTCGGTAGTGTTCCAGTACCCGTTTACGTACCTCTTTGTGTTTCCTTCCATGCAGGAAAGCGTTCCGGCGCGATCTGATTTTGTAACGAAGGGTTTCTGCCAGCCGATTCATCATCTTCTTTTTCTTTTTCTTTTTTTCCCCGACATCCATTGGTCGATCTCCCGGATCATCTCCAGTCTGAAGAGGCGGCACAGCAACAGGTAAAGGAGACCGGTAACCGTCGTGCTGACCGCGATAAAGGCGAGATGACCGGTGATCCCGCGGGTGACGAGCCAAGCCGCGCCGCTGCTGACGAACGCCAGGCATGCATAGGGCAGGGCATCCCTTACAAAATTGGCCAGGGTATAGCCAATCAGCCTGCCGGTGAGGAGGAGCGAGATGATCAGGGTGAGATAGGTGTAGATGACCCAGCTGGAAGCCAGCCCCATGATCCCGTAGCGAAAGAGCAGTGCGATCAGCAACACCAGCATCAGTCGCCGGATGATCTCCACTCCGAGAAAATAGTTGGCTTTCTCCCGGGCGATGAACAGCTCATTCAGTACGAAGGCGAAAGGGGAGATCATGCCGGCGAGGCACAATACCCGGAAGTAAGGCACTGCCGGCAGCCACTTTTCCCGGAAGAGGAACTCAAAAGCCGGTGCGGCAATGAGGATCATCAGCAGGCCGATCGGGAAGGAGAGGAAGGCGAGCGACTTCATCATCTTGCTCACCACCCGCTTCAGCCGCACGGTCTGGTCGTTGATTTCCGGCAGTATCAGCATGGATACCGAGCGGAAGGTGTTGGAGAGGATGGAGAAGGGGATCTCCTGATATTTGTTGGCCTGACTGTAATATCCCACCTGCTTCATCGAATGAGGATAGAAGAAGGCGATGATGGCGGGGTAGATATTGTTGAAGAGGGCGTTGATCAGCGAGGTGAGCACCAGTTTATTGCTCAGGCCGGCAAAGGAGCGGAGCAGCTTCAGGCTGAACACCCGGAGCGGCGACCAGCGGGAGTAGAGCCAGAGGAAGAGCGTACGGAAGAAGGCATACAACAGGGTCTGTGCCACCAGTGCCCACACCCCGTAACCGTTCACCGCCAGGATGATGGCGGTCGTGGCGGCAATCAGCAGCGCTGCCAGGTTCACGCGGGTCATCCCCCGGAAGTCTGCTCTTTTGGTTAACAGCGTCTGCTGGATCATCCCGCCGGCATTGAGGATGAGTGCGAGGAAAAGGACGCGTGAGACCGGCTCTATGCGAGGTTCGTGAAACATCCGGGCAATGAGGGGTGCACTGGCGAAGAGCAGCAGGTAGAGCACTCCGCTGAAAACCAGATTGAAATAAAAAACAGTGCTGTATTCTTTGGGGGAGATCTGTTTCCTGTTCAGCAGGGCGCGGGTGAAGCCGCTGTCTATCAGGAGGGTGGAGAAGGCGATGAAGACGGCCAGCGCGCCGATCACTCCGTATTCTGAGGGCTCGAGGATGCGCATCAGCACGATGCTGCTGCCCAGGTTGATGAGCTGCTGCCCGAACTTATCCAGAAAACTCCAGAAGAGCGATACGGTTGTCTTATGTTTCAGCGTGGGTTCCGTCATTGGGTACACATACCGGTTATGGATGCAAAAATAGGCAACATTCTTCAGATTTTTTGTTTTTGGAGGGATAGTTTGGCAGGAGGGGATGCGGATTGCTTTTCATCCCTCTTTTTTGGGATCTTTTTTTTTTGTACGTTTGAGGCAAATTAAGAAACGGATGACCTTTTCGGAAGAGATCAAGGCTCAGGCGGTGACCCTCGGGTTCGATGCCTGCGGCATCTGCCGTGCCACAGACAGTGGCGAGGAGGAGCGGTATATGCAATGGCTGCGCGATCATTGCCACGGCGATATGGGTTACCTGGAACGAAATATTGAAAAGCGGCTCGATCCCCGTCTGCTGGTGGAGGGTGCCCGCTCCGTGATCTCCGTGGCGCTGAACTACTACCCGCATCGCACCCTGCCTGCCGGGGTGCCTCAGTTTGCCTTTTATGCCTATGGAAGGGATTACCACCAGGTGGTGCGGGAGAAGCTGCACCTGTTGTTTGATTGGATCCGGCAGCGTTGTCCTGCCGTAACGGGACGTTCCTTCTCCGATTCGGCGCCGGTGCTGGAACGCTTCTGGGCGGCACAGGCCGGCCTGGGGTTTATCGGGAAGAACACGTTGCTGATCCTCCCGGGCAAGGGGTCTTTTTTCTTCCTGGGGGAACTGATCATCGACTTGGAGCTGGACTACGATCAGCCGGTCACACAGCACTGCGGGAGCTGCCGCCGCTGTCTCGATGCCTGCCCCACGCGCGCCCTGGATATGCCGTACCGGCTCAATGCCCGTCAGTGTATCTCCTATCAGACCATCGAGAACAGGGGAACGATCGACCCGGCGATCGTGCCGCTGCTGAGCAACAATGTCTATGGCTGCGACATCTGTCAGAAGGTGTGTCCCTGGAACCACTGCTCCCGGCCGCACACCACGCCCGACTTTACTCCTTCGGAGGCTTTTCTGTCGCTCGACCTGGCGCAACTGACAGCGATGGACGAGGAGAGATGGCGCAATCTTTTCCGTCATTCGGCCGTGAAAAGGAGCCGGTTTACCGGATTGAAACGCAACGCGGAAGCTATTTCCAAAACTCGTAATAAATAGCTACATTTGCAGCAAAACTATGACAACAGAGGATTCATTTGACATACGCAGCCGGAGTATGCTCCCCGAGAGTGAGCGGGAGGTTGAGAACACCCTGCGGCCGCTCACCTTCAGCGGCTTCAGCGGGCAGGAGAAGATCGTGGAGAACCTGAAGATATTCGTCAGCGCCGCCCGCATGCGCGGCGAGTCGCTCGATCATGTGCTGCTGCACGGCCCCCCCGGACTGGGGAAGACCACCCTGTCGAACATCATTGCCAACGAGCTGGGCGTCGGCTTCCGGGTCTCCTCCGGGCCGGTACTTGATAAGCCGGGCGACCTGGCCGGCGTTCTTACCTCCCTGGAGCCCAATGATGTGTTTTTCATCGACGAGATCCACCGTCTCTCACCGGTGGTGGAGGAGTACCTCTACAGTGCCATGGAGGATTTCCGCATCGACATCGTGATCGACAAGGGACCCAGTGCCCGCTCCATACAGATCGACCTGAACCCCTTCACGCTGGTGGGTGCCACCACCCGCAGCGGCCTGCTCACGAGCCCCCTGCGGGCCCGCTTCGGCATCAACATGCACCTCGAGTATTACGACATGGATACCCTCACCGGCATTGTGTTGCGCTCAGCCGATATCCTGCAGATTGCCTGCGACCGCAATGCTGCCCGCGAGATTGCTTCCCGCAGCCGTGGCACACCCCGTGTGGCCAATGCGCTGCTGCGGCGGGTGCGGGACTTTGCCCAGGTGAAAGGCAACGGACGCATCGACCGCTCCATCTCCACCTATGCGCTTGAAGCGCTCAACATAGACAAGTACGGACTGGATGAGATAGATAACAAGATCCTGCTCACCCTCATCGATAAGTTCAATGGGGGCCCTGTGGGCATCACCACCATCGCTACCGCCGTGGGCGATGATGCCGGTACGATTGAGGAGGTATATGAACCTTTCCTGATCAAGGAGGGGTTCATCAAGCGCACGCCGCGTGGCCGTGAGGTCACGGAGCTGGCTTATCGTCATCTGGGACGGAAGAAGGGCGGTGAGCAGGGACGATTGTTCTGATCAGCCGGGGGCGTTCATCAGTAATTGCTGAATATCAGTTCGATCTTCAGATTGCCCTTTCTCTTATCGAGCATGGCAGCCGATGGCCACATCTGGTTGTGCAGGTCGGTCAGCACCTGGCTGCCCGAAGAGTAGTAGCTCTGCTGTACGGTTGTGTAGGTTGCGTCCACGGGGATCAGATAATAAACCGGATCGTAGGGGGTGTCCCCCATCTTCCTGTTATAATAGTTGATCAACATGGAGATATTGTTGAAATCATATGAATAGGTGGTGGGGTCGAACTTGTTGGAGAGAAAGCTGGTCACATTGTCGCGCAGTTTCCGTCCCTCAAAAAAGCCCTCCAGCGAATCCCGGTTTATCAGTAACAGATAATCGGGGGGAGCGATCTTTACCATGGGGTTTTCCATGGCGTCGGGCATCGCATAGAGGCTGAAGTTGGCGCGGTTGAGTGCCTTTGATTTCAGTTCTTTATGGATCTCGGTAAACGGAAAAATGATTTCCGTCACCACACCGGCGGGACTTTTCACATAAGTATGGGTGTCGTTTTCCTCCAGCAGTGATTGATTGCTGCTGCGGATGGTATTGATCTGGGTCACTTCTGGGGTGACGTACAGTCGCATGGCATCGGTGCGGATGGTGTCCTGACCGGTGGATGAACCCTTTTCGTGGGTGTAATGGTAGTGTACATATAACGTAGTGAAGCTGACATTGAGGATCGTGCTGTTGCCGAAGCTGGTGGTGAAATAGAGACCCGGGAAAAACTCCCTGAAACGGTCTGCATCGGTCATCTGCCCGTGCCCCGGCTTGTTGTATTCGGTCAGGAAGCGCTCGCCAAGGGTCAGCGGTAGTTTCACGCGGATGTCATACACCTTGTAGGTCTGGGTGGTATATCCGGAGGTATAGGTTTCCGTCCGGTATGTCTTGTTCTTGCCGGTAAAGACTGCCTTTCCCAGCGGAGTTGTCATGTCGGCAAAATTTTCAGGGTTGATATGGGTATAATTACGGGTGCCTTTGAGGGAACGATTCAACTCATATACCGACAGCTCCATGGGTGCCAGCGAGTCGCCCATCATGGAGGAGTAGGATACCACCACCCTCACGGAATCGATGGTCGATCCGGGTTTAAAGCCCGTACTTTCCGGCAGATAAAACTCACCCATATATTCCGATTTGACCGACCCGAATACCGGATCCACATATTCACCCAGCACCGGGTATTTGGTTTTGGCAAACAGCGAATCGAGCTGTACGGTACGCGCCTGAAGATGCATGGTGTCGATTCCCACGGTCAGACTGTCCATTCCCGGCTGAATGGTGAAACCCACCTGATCGAGCGTGTCATTGCAGGAGAGGGTAAGGAGGGAGAGAAAGGGGAAGAACAGTGCTTTGTATAAAGATTTGAGTTTCATTCGTTTCAAAAATATATCTATTCAACCCCGCAAATATCTGAAAAAAATGTTTCAATTGAAAGCTGAAGAAATGCTTTCTTCTATTTTTTAATGATATTTGTATATCGAAGAATCAAAAAAAAGGATTCATTAAGGATTTTAAGCGAATCAAGCATCGATCTGGTCATAGAACCGGTTGATCTCCTCTGTAAACGTGTCGAAATCGGCTTGGTAGGGCAGCTGTGCGGCAGCGCTCTCCTGCACATAACGTGTCAGCTCGGGATCCACCGTTTCGCTGCCGAAGATGATGCCGTCGGAATAGTCAATGGCCAGCTTCATCAGATGGGTGTAATCCATGGTTCCCCGTGACTTGATGGCTTTCACTTCAGCGTCTCCGATTCCCTCAAAGCGCAACTTGTCGGCAAAATCTTCCTGGAACGGCTTGGTAAATGATTCGTCATAGAGCGAGCAGATCACCTTGCTGTTTTTAAAACAGGGGTCGTCGGCATATCCCTTTTTGATATAGAGTGGTGCCAGTGCGGAGAACCATCCGTGACAGTGGACCACATCGGGGACCCAGCGAAGCTTTTTGATGGTCTCCATGACCCCGCGAATGAAAAAGATACTCCTTTCGTCGTTGTCGTCATACTCCTCTCCCTCTTTCAGCAACTCCCTGTTCAGAAAATAATCGTCGTTGTCAATGAAATAAACCTGCATGCGGGCCGACTGGATAGAGGCCACTTTGATAATGAGTGAGTGATCCGAGTCATCGATGATCAGATTCATTCCTGAAAGGCGGATGACTTCGTGCAGCTGGTTGCGGCGTTCGTTGATGGTGCCGTATTTGGGCATGAAGGCACGGATCTCTTTTCCTTTTTCCTGTATTGCCTGTGGTAAGTAACGAGATGTGTTCGAAATGGGGGTTTCGTCGAGATAAGGATAAATTTCCTGGGTAATATACAGTATTTTTTTCTGGGACATGAAGCTAATTCTCTAAATTTGAGTACAAAGATAATAAAAAAAATCCACATAACTACAAAATGAAATGGCCTCTATTTTTTAAATATCAGACAGATAGGCGCATAGGTGCGTTATTGATGCTGTGTGGACTTCCCGGAACGCATCTGTTTGTACCCGTTCGCAGCCAAAACCGATCATTTGCCGGCACGTGTTTATTCCGTAAAATAAATGTAATTTTTTTTCCTATGTGGTAAATATTTTGTTGCTTTGCAGTCTGAAAGCAATCATTCAATGAAAATCATTCATACGGTATCCGGTCTGGAGGAAGCGCTGCAACAGGTGCGCCGGCAAGGGGAATCGATCGGGTTCGTCCCTACGATGGGTGCGCTGCACGAAGGCCATGCCACCCTTGTCAGGCAGAGTGTAGCGGAAAATGATTTTACGGTGGTGAGTCTGTTTGTGAATCCCACCCAATTCAATAACCCGGAGGACCTTCGGTTGTATCCCCGCACGCCGGAGCGGGATCACCGACTGTTGGAACGCTTAGGTGCGGATCTGCTGTTTACCCCTTCTGTGGAGGAGATCTATCCGGAGCCGGATCGGCGGGTGTTCGATTTCGGCCTGCTCGACAAGGTGATGGAAGGGCGCTTCCGTCCCGGACACTTCAATGGGGTAGCGCAGGTGGTGAGCAAATTGTTCCGCTTTGTACAACCGGATAAAGCCTATTTCGGGGAAAAAGATTTCCAGCAGTTGGTCATTGTGCGGGAGATGGTGAGACAGCTTCAGCTGCCGGTGGAGATTGTAGGAGTGCCTATTGTCAGAGAACCGTCAGGTCTGGCCATGAGCAGCCGCAATGCCCGGTTGTCGGCACAGGAGCGGGAAAATGCAGCGCAGATTTATCGTGTGTTGCACGATAGCCTGGCCCTGAAAGAGGCGTGTGCCCCGGTTAAACTGGCAGAGTGGGTGGTCGGTGAGATAAACAAAGTACCGGGGTTACGCGTTGAATACTATGAGATTGTGGACGGATACTCGCTGCAACCTGTCTCCACATGGGAAGAGTCAGGACGGTCTGTAGGGTGTGTCGCCGTGTTCTGCGGTGCCGTGCGATTGATTGACCATATCAGTTACAGATAAACAGTATGTGGAT
Organism: Proteiniphilum sp.; assembly: GCA_028709605.1. GTDB lineage: Bacteria > Bacteroidota > Bacteroidia > Bacteroidales > Dysgonomonadaceae > Proteiniphilum. The sequence continues at coordinate 313 of JAQVWR010000046.1, read as the reverse complement.
AGAGATTTTAAAATCGAAAATACATAAGGCGACGGTTACCGACGCCAACCTCAATTACGAAGGAAGCATCACGATCGATGAGGATCTGATTGATGCGGCCCATATGTTTGTTCACGAGAAGGTAGCCGTGGTGAACAATAACAACGGAGAGCGTTTTGAGACATATATCATTCGCGGGGAACGCGGATCGGGGACCATTTGTCTGAACGGAGCGGCCGCACGCAAGGTGCAGGTAGGGGATGTGGTCATTATCATGAGTTATGCCTTCTTGCCGCTGGAAGAAGCCAAAGCCTTTCAACCGACGGTCATCCAC
>JAQVWR010000011.1 GCA_028709605.1 Proteiniphilum sp. | reverse complement strand
GCCTACATGGCCGCCCCCCCCGCCGATATCTGCGATTACAGGGAGGCCTTTCATCCGAAAAGAGCGTCACAGTTTCGCATGCCGCCTTACTATCAGGTGTTCGCCGATAAAAACGGTTTTATCCCCACCCTGAGCATCATCGACCTGCTCTTCAACATGGGAAACGAATCACGACTGGTATTGAAGAAGATCGAAGAAAAGTGAAGATCAGGGATGCGAAGTGTTCCCGGGTTTCAACGTTGATTTGTTGAAAGCTGAAAGCTGACCGCTTCCCCCAATGTCAATTTGCGGACGCCAAAAGCTGTCGGAACAAACCTTTTTCCGTATATTTGCAGATTGTAACAACAGTTGTTTCACGATCAACCAGCCCGCAAGCCAAAGAAGCGGGTGAAACGGATCAGTGAGACCCATATGATTTCAGACCACATGCAACAGAAGACACGAGTACGCTTTGCGCCCAGCCCTACCGGCCCGCTGCACATCGGCGGGGTACGTACCGCCTTATACAATTACCTGTATGCCCGGCAACAGGGAGGTGATTTCATCCTGCGAATAGAAGATACCGATTCCGCCCGGTTCGTACCCGGAGCAGAAGATTACATCCAGGAGACCTTCGACTGGCTGGGGCTCTCTTTTGACGAGAGCCCCCTGAAAGGAGGGCCTTATGGGCCCTACAAGCAATCAGAGCGCAAGGAGATCTACAAAGAGCATGTGCGCCGGCTCTTGGAAAAGGGAGCGGCATACATCGCCTTCGACACGCCTGAAGAGCTGGAAGCACAACGCTCGCAGACAGCCAACTTCCAGTACGACGCCTCCACGCGGATGAGGATGTGCAACAGCCTCACGCTGACCAGGGAGGAGACCGCATCGCGGATGCAACGCAAAGAGCAGTACGTCGTGCGCATCAAAATTGAACCGGATCGGGAGATCGTTGTGCGCGACATGATCCGCGGCAAGGTGGTGATCCACTCATCGGTGCTGGATGACAAGGTGATCTACAAATCGGCCGACGAGCTGCCCACCTATCACCTGGCCAACGTGGTGGATGACCACCTGATGCAGATCACCCATGTGATCCGCGGAGAGGAGTGGCTTCCTTCGGCCCCGCTGCATGTATGGCTCTATCAGTCTCTCGGCTGGGAGGAGAGCATGCCGCAGTTTGCGCACCTGCCCCTGTTGCTCAAACCTGAAGGCAACGGCAAGCTGAGCAAACGCGACGGGGACCGTTTGGGCTTCCCCGTCTTCCCGCTGGAATGGGAAGATCCCCGTTCGGGTGAACGCTCCTCCGGCTACCGCGAGAGCGGCTACCTGCCCGAAGCGGTACTCAACTTCCTGGCCTTCCTGGGGTGGAACCCCGGCACAGCACAAGAGCTCTTCTCGCTCGATGAACTGGCAGATGCCTTCTCGTTCGACCGCTGCAGCAAGAGCGGCGCCAAGTTCGACCTGGAGAAAGCCAAATGGTACAACCACCAGTATATCCTCCAAACGCCCGACTGTATACTGGCAGAGCCATTCCTCAGGGAGCTGCAGGAGCGAGGGATAGTAGCCCCGATGGAGACCGTCACCCGTGTCGTCGCCCTGGTGAAAGAGCGGATTCACTTTGTGCATGAGTTGTGGGAACAGGCCTCCTACTTTTTTGTGGCGCCGGAGAGCTATGAAGAGAAAACCGTCCGCAAACGGTGGAAAGAGGAGACCCCCGACCAGATGAGAGCTCTGACATCACTGATCCGGCAAATGGATGATTTTACAGCCGTAGCCCAGGAAAAGATCGTGATGGAGTGGATACAACAAAACGGCTACCATACCGGCAATATCATGAATGCATTCCGTCTGGCGGTTGTGGGCGCGGGCAAAGGGCCCCACATGTTCCAAATCACGGAGCTGATAGGAAAAGAGGAGACGATTCGCCGGCTGGAAAAAGCGATCGACCGTCTCTCGTAATCATCTGTAACCTTTAACCAACTGGTATGATGGACATCGATTTTGTAATCACCTGGGTCGACATGGACGATCCGAAGTGGCGAACCGATTTTGCCACCTGGTCGGGGCGCATTGACAACACCCGCAATGAGGTGTCGGAAGCTCGCTTCAGGGACTACGGCTTTCTGAAGTACTGGTTCAGAGGCGTGGAACAGTTTGCCCCCTGGGTGCGGAAGGTACACTTCGTCACCTGCGGACAAAAACCGGCATGGCTCAATGCGGATCACCCCAAGCTGTCGCTGGTGAACCATTCCGATTATATTCCGCAACAGTTCCTCCCGGTATTTAACTCGTCGCTTATTGAGATCTATCTGCACAGGATCCCCGACCTGGCCGATCGGTTTGTCTATTTCAACGACGATTTCTTCATCGTCAATCACCTCACGCCGGAGCGTTTTTTCACCAACGGACTTCCCAACGATATTGCCGCCTTCCGGCACAACTCAGGAATGGGATTATGGTCGAAATGTCTGAGGAACAACATCCGGATCATCAATGAGCGATTCGACAAACGCGAAGTGCTGCGGCGCGACCACGACAAATGGTTCCATCCCTCCTACGGCAAGAAAAGCAGGCTCACCCGCCTGCTGAAGCCCTATGGCAAGTTCGTGACGCTCATCACTCCCCACAATGCCCAGCCCTATCTCAAGTCTACCTTCGAGGAGGTGTGGAACTATGCGGGAGAGAAACTGACAGATGTCTCGAACAACCGTTTCCGCAGTCCGGACGATTATACGCAGGAGCTGTTTCGCACCTGGCAGATCTGCCGCTCCACCTTTGTTCCCTACAACACCTACCGCGACACGAAAATGTTCCCGCTTATCCTCCGGTCGAAGCAGGCGATAAAAGCCATCTACGACCAGCGTTACAAGCTGATCTGCCTGAACGACAATGCCCATATCCGCCACTACGCACAGGTGATGCAGGATCTGGACACTGCTTTCCAAACCATTTTACCGGAGAAATCGGCCTTTGAGCTGTAACAGGCGAACAAAAAGGAATTTATTTTCCCGAAAGTTCAAAAGAGGATCTTTGAGGAAAGAGCTCTTCCAGAAAAGGTTTTACCGTCGCACGGTCCGCATCGCTCACCCGCTGGCTGTCATTGAGACAGAAAAGAGGAGGGTCGTACCTCCTCAACCGCTTCATCAATTTCCGCTTGTAGATATTCAACCGCAACGACTCCTTTCTGCCGACCAATTTCAGATGTCCCTTACCCACCGCCAGGACATAATATCCAAATGCAGAACGGTGCATATCACCATACTGGCGGATATGACTTTTCAGTGACTGTCGGATGGGGCCCTGAAAGATTTGCTCCACCGCATATCCGTAATCAGCCGTTACATATGCATCTACATTATGATGCGGAATAGCAGAATAATAGCTCCCGAATTTTTTTTCGACAAGAGAGGCTCCCTCAATCACCTTCGAGATATACTGACCCAATCGCTTTGTGATAAGCTTTTTTAACCGATAGTGCCATTTCCCAAAGGTTTGCTTCTTCAGCCGGACATATGGCAAACCCAGGTCATCAAAAAAATAAGAAGGGGTCAATGGCTTGTTGAAGAACATGTCATCATTGGCAAAGAGAAAGCGGTCTGCAAGATCAGGGATCCGATAAAGAAAATACTCTATCACACTGGAGTTAAAACAGGGAAGAGCTTCTTCGGGCAAGATCTCCTTATGATCCACCACCTGAATCTTCGGATGATCTCTTTTCAGCCATTCGGGATACTGATCGTCAGTGACAATAAATATTTTTCTGACCCATGGTACATACTTTTCAACAGAACGCAACGAGTACCTGAGTTCATCATTGTTCACATAACGTCCTTTGTTATTTACTTCTGAATCATCAAAAAAATTTCCCGTGATTCGATGTTTTTTTTCGATCCATTTCGGATCGCTTCCGTCAACCCAAAGATAGACCAGATCAATATCATCCGGTGAAATCCTTCCTTGCATATTGAAAAATTATAGTTTAGCCGGATAGCAGCCCGTTGTGAGCTTCTCTCCCCTCCGCACAAAAGTAATGCAATAATTTGAATTTCTAAAAAAAGTTAACAACGGAATGACGCACAAGAGAAACAACCTTTTCAACCAACTTTTCATCCGTTCATTTGCTGCTGCACACCGATTGCATGACATCTATCTGCTGCGATATGAACGCAACCGGTAACGCGATCGGCGTCAGATCGCCTTCTCGAAAGGAGACGGATCAGGGAAAAGCTCTTCCAGAAATGGTTTTACACCTAAACGATCCTCATCGCTCACACGCTGGCTGTCATTGAGACAGAAAAGATCCGGGTCGTATCTCCTCAACCGCTTCATAAATTTCCGCCTGTAGATATTCATCCGCATGGATTCATGCTTCCCCACATATTTGGGTATGGCCTTGCCTACCGCCAGCACGTAATAGGCAAATGCCGAACGATGCAGATCTCCATACTTCCTGAGGTGGCTCTGAAGTGATTGCCGGACCTGCAGTGCAAACACCTGCTCCACCGCATCCCCGTAATCGTCACGCACATAGGCATCCACGTTATGATGCGGGATCCCGGAGTAGAAAACACCAAATTTCTTTTCTACCGAAGCAGCTCCCTCCAGTACCATGGTGATATACTGTCCCAGCCTTTTGCGAACGATACGCTTCAGACAATAATGCCACCTCCCCAGCAGTTTCTTTTTTAGCCGTATATAGGGTAATCCCTGTTCCCCAAAAAAATAATCCGGCGAAAGAGGCTTGTTGAAGAACATGTCGTCATTGGCAAAAAGAAAACGCTCTGCCAGTCCCGGTATCTTATAAATAAAATACTCAATCACACTGGAATTAAAACAAGGTCGGGCCTCCTCAGGGAGAATCTCCTTATGATCCACCACCTGAATCTTCGGATGATCTCTTTTCAGCCATTCGGGATACTGCTCATCAGTGACAATAAATATTTTTCTGACCCATGGTACATACTTTTCAACAGAACGCAACGAGTACCTGAGTTCATCATTGCTGATATAACGTCCTTTGTTATTTACCTCTGAATTATCAGAAAAGCTTCCCGTGATTTGATGTTTTTTTTCGATCCATTTCGGATCGTTTCCGTCAACCCAAAGATAGATCAGATCAATATCATACGGAAGAATCCTGCCTTTCATATTACAAAATTGTGTTTTGGCCGGATACCAGCCCGTTGTGAGCCTCTTTTCCGGCCGTGCAAAAGTAATTCAATAATTTGAGCTTTTAAAAAAATAATAATAGAATGACGTACAAGAGAGAAACAATCTTTCAAAAAACTTTTCATCCGTTCATTTGTTCAATATAGATTGAATGACATCTATCTGTTGTGATATGAACGCAACCCCTTCGAAACAAAAAAAAATCAGGATCCGCACCCGGGTATTTATCCCTCTGGTCTTTATCGCCGCGGTGCTGCTCATCACCTACCTCTTTCCCCGTCAGGGAAGTTTCAAATATTCCTTCAACGAAGGAAGGCCCTGGCAATACGGGCTGCTGACCGCTCCCTTCGATTTTCCCGTCTACAAGCCGGCAGAGCAGCTTCAGGCCGAGCAAGACAGCATACTGGAATTTTATGAACCCTATTTTGAGATCGATGAGGAGATACAGAAAAATGCCCTGGCCGACTTCGATGCCGATGTGAACCTGAAAAAAAAATTGTCGGAGCTACCGCCCGACTATAAACTCTATATCCGCAACAAGCTGCAGGAAGTATATAACCACGGCATCATGCGTTCGGAGGATTATGACCGCATCAGCGCCTCCAGAACGGGCGGACTGCGCATCAAAGAGAGGAATGTGGCTGCTTCAAAGAAGATCGGATCATTTTACACCATCCGCACTGCCTATGAGAAGCTCCTTGACGAAGCACCAAAGAAGATGGATGTCAATTTGCTGAAGGCGGCCGACGTCAACGACTATATCCGTGAGAACATTATCTATGATGCCGCGACATCGGAAAAAGCACAAAACGAGTTCATCCAACAGGTAGATATCAGTCACGGTATGGTGCAGCAGGGACAACGGATCATTGACCAGGGGGAGATCGTGGACGCCCGTACGTATAACATTCTCTCTTCCCTGAAACGGGTGACCGAAGAGCGCAGCGGCAGCGACGGCAAGAACAGCTGGATGATTCTGGGGCAGCTGATGCTGATCGTGCTGATGTTCGGTTCGTTTTATATGTACCTGCTCTTTTTCCGTCCCAACGAATACCGCAACCGCAAGCATGTGCTGTTCATGCTGCTGCTGATCGTGATCTTCCTGGTGCTGACGGCTGTCACGGTCCGCTTTGAGCTCTTCAGCGTCTATATTCTCCCCTATGCGATCGTGACCATCCTGATCCGTACTTTTATCGATTCGCGTACGGCACTCTTCGCCAGTCTGATCACCATCATTCTCAGCTCACTGATGGTTCCTTTCCCTTTTGAATTCATCGTGATGCAGATATCGGTGGCCATGGCTTCCATCTTCATGTTAAAAGAGTTGTCGGAACGGTCGCAGCTGATCAGGAGCTCCTTCTTTATCCTGCTCACCTACATCCTGGTATACCTGGGACTCACCCTCTATCAGGAAGGGAGCATGAAAGAGACCAACTGGGTGATGCTGATCTATTTCCTGATCAACTTCATCTTTATCATGTTCTCCTACACGCTGGTCTATCTGGTGGAACAGTCGTTTGGCTTTATCTCCGGTGTCTCACTGGTGGAGCTCTCCAACATCAACAAACCCCTGTTGAATGAACTGTCGGAAAAGGCACCCGGTACGTTCCAGCATTCGCTGCAGGTATCCAACCTGGGAATGGCTGCCGCCGCGAAACTGGGTGCCAATGCCTCGCTGATCCGCACCGGAGCACTCTACCACGACATCGGCAAGATGGTAAACCCCGCCTTCTTTACCGAGAACCAGACACCGGGCATGAACCCACATGCGGGGCTCCCCTTTGAAGAGAGTGCCCGCATCATCATCAACCATGTGAAAGATGGGGTGAAGATCGCGCAGAAGTACAACATCCCCCAGCAGATCGTCGACTTCATCGTGACGCACCACGGCACCAGCATGCCGAAATATTTCTACATCTCCTGGAAGAATGCCAACCCCGGCAAGGAGGTCAACGAGGCCGATTTCCGCTATCCCGGGCCCAACCCTTTCACGAAGGAGGAAGCCATCATGATGATGGCCGATGCGGTAGAAGCCTCCTCCCGCAGCCTGCCGGAATACACGGAAGAATCGATCCGCACCCTGGTGGACAAGATCATCGACGCACAGTTGTATGAAGGTTATTTCAAGCTGGCCCCCATCACCTTCAGGGATATCCAAACGGTGAAAGATGTCTTCGTGGAGAAATTACAGACCATGTACCATTCCCGCATTGCCTACCCCGAGCTGAAACAGCCGGGACAGCAACATGACAGGCCGCAGCATAGCCCCGATGAGGAAGAGAAAAATCTGATCTGAGCAATAGGACAGGGATCACTCCCACTCGATCGTGGCAGGCGGCTTGGAGGAGATATCATAGACCACCCGGTTCACCCCTTTCACTTTGTTGATGATCTCGTTCGACACCTTCGCCAGGAACGAATAGGGCAGATGTGCCCAGTCGGCCGTCATGGCATCGGTCGAGGTGACCGATCTGAGCGCGACCGTGTTCTCGTAGGTACGTTCATCGCCCATCACCCCCACCGACTGTACCGGCAGCAGGATGGCACCGGCCTGCCACACCTTGTCGTAAAGACCGGCACTCCGCAGATTGGAGATGAAGATGTCATCCGCCTCCTGTGCCATCCGCACCTTCTCGGGCGTGATCGCCCCCAGGATGCGGATACCCAGTCCCGGGCCGGGAAAAGGATGACGATGGAGCAGGTGGGACTGCATGCCCAGCTCCAAACCGATGCGGCGCACCTCATCCTTGAAGAGCAGCTTCAGCGGCTCGCACAGCTTGAGGTTCATCTTCTCCGGAAGACCACCCACGTTGTGGTGGCTCTTGATGGTGACGCCGGTGATGGAGAGCGACTCAATGATATCGGGATAGATGGTACCCTGTGCCAGCCATTTGACATCGTGCAGTTTATGCGCTTCCCGGTCGAAAATATCGATAAACCCCTTACCGATGATCTTGCGTTTCTGCTCCGGATCGGTCACCCCCTCCAGTGCCTGATAGAAATGTTGCTTTGCATCCACGCCAATCACATTCAGCCCCAGGTGTTCATAATTCTCCAGTACGGTCTCAAACTCGTTTTTACGCAACAATCCGTGGTCCACAAAGATACAGGTAAGGTTGCGGCCAATGGCTTTGTGGAGCAGCACGGCGGTCACCGAGGAGTCCACCCCTCCGGAGAGAGCCAGGATCACCTTGTCGTTTCCCAGCTGCTCCTGCAGCTCCTGCACGGTCGCTTCAATGAAGGATGCCGGCGTCCAGTCCTTGCTTACCCCACAGATGGAGAGGAAATTGTCGAGCAGCTTCGTGCCCTGTTCCGTATGAAACACCTCGGGATGGAACTGTACGCCCCAGCTCTGCTCTCCTTCAATCCGGTAGGCAGCCATCGCCACATCGTCGGTGGAAGCGATCACCCGAAATTTGTCGGGAACACGGACAATGGTATCCCCGTGTGACATCCACACCTGGCTGCTCCGCTCCATGTTTTCCAACAACGGATCGCTGCTCTCCAGTACGTTCAGCTGTGCACGGCCATATTCGCGTGAGCCGTGGTTTCCCACTTCCCCGCCCGAGGCGGAAGCCATCAGCTGTGCGCCGTAGCAGATCCCCAGCACGGGGTAATGTCCCCTGATGGCATTCAGGTCTGTTTTGAACGCATGCGCATCGTTCACGGAAAAGGGACTCCCCGAGAGGATCACCCCTTTCACCGATTTATCCGCGACGGGAAACTTGTTATAGGGCAGGATCTCACAATAGGTGTGCAGTTCCCTGACACGGCGACCGATCAGCTGGGTGGTCTGTGAACCGAAATCGAGAATAATGATTTTATCGTGCATAGGGTTAGTTGTTGGGACGTAACAGTGAACGTCGATACAATAAGATGAAGTTTTCAGGGGACAAAGATACAAAAAGTAAAAAAATAATCCCGTACATTTGTATCATCTATTCTTTATTCATGAGTGACAATGATGGGAATCAGCCATGCCGGAAAAGGAGACGTCGCCTTGCAGCAGAGGAGGGATACCTCCCTCTACAGGAGGCAATGGACAAGGAAATTAAGGCGATATAGTGCGGGTGTTTGTATTTTTCTTATCTTTGAATGCAGAAAAGATGACAAATGAAAAGTAAACCGATCATATTCACGCTACTGCTCAGCGTCTCTCTGTTTGCCCTGCAAGGGCAGACACTCGATGATGCCAGGAGCTGGTACCTGGAAGGCAGATATGCCGAAGCATTACCTGTTTTTCAGAGGGCATACCGGGAAACCCCCACCGATGCATCGGTGAATCAATGGCTGGGGGTCAGTTTACTGAAAACCGGAAAGATCCTGGAAGCGCACAAGCATCTCTCCTTTGCATCAGAGAGCAGGATCCCCGAAGCTGCCCTCTACCTGGGTGAACTCTATAGCAAACTCTATCGCTTTGAGGAGGCGGAAAAAACGTTTGAAAAATACCAGAAGGCTCACCGACGCGACAAGGAAGCGCTGGCGAAGCTCGAACGTTTCAGGGAAGAGGCCAGCCAGTTACAAAGAAGGGCTCTTCATACCGAGGATGTGCAGGTCATCGACAGCCTGGTACTGCCCAAAGCCGCCTTCTTGTCGGCCTATCACCTGAGCCGCTCGTCCGGTTCGCTGATGCCTGTGAGGGAGTTCTTCCCCGATCTGTTGTCAGACGACAAGGTCCTCTACCTCAATGAGCGGGGGGATAAGATCGTTTATTCGAAGGGAAACAATGAATCGGGAGAGGATCTTTTCACCATGGACAAACTGCTCGACAGCTTCGGCAATGAGAAAAAACTGCCGGAAACGATTAACCGGGACGGGGATCAGGCTTACCCGTTCGTGATGAACGACGGGCTAACCATCTACTTTGCCTCCACAGGTCACCAGTCGCTGGGCGGCTATGACCTGTTCGTCACGCGTTACAACCTGGCTTCGAACTCCTATCTGGCGCCCAATCAGCTGAACATGCCCTTTAACTCTCCCTTCAACGACTATATGATGGCCATTGACGAAGAGAAAGGGATCGGCTGGTTTGCTTCAGACCGTTTCCAGCCGGCCGATTCCGTCTGTGTCTATACCTTTCTTCCCAATCCGCAGGTGGCCCTGGTGGAGAGTGACGACCCGGCATCCATCTACCGGAGGGCACGCATCTCCTCCATTGCCGACAGCTGGAAGGAGGGAGCCGATTATGCGGCGCTCCGTGCAGCCGCGCAACAAAGGAGCACTCCACGGCCAGCAGTGGCGGCGGAATTCGAGTTCATCATCCGCGACGATGCCGTATACCACCGTGTGGACGATTTTGCCAGCAGCCGTGCGCGATCACTCTTCTCACAGGCACTGGGACTGGAAAAGCAACTGAAGGAGCTGCACGGGGAGCTCGCCGCAAAAAGAGATCGGTATGCCGAAAATGGCGGGGCCGACAGCAGTCTCACCTCGTCGATCCTGGCACTGGAAAAGGAAACAGAAACAGTGACCAGACAGATCGAGCAACTAAAAGCAGAAGCCCGCAACGAAGAAATCAGACACCAATAAAACAAAACGCAACCGGATATGGCGCTCGATCTACTTATTGTTGTAGCCCTGATCCTGCTGGGCATCTTCTTCATGCTGGTGGAGATCTTCCTGCTGCCCGGCATCAGCATCGCCGGTTTTGCCGGAGCCGTCTGCCTGATCGGAGGCATCGTATATGCCTTTCTCTTTCTCGGGAGTACCGCGGGAAACATTACCCTGGCCGCTTCAGCGGCAGCAATGGGAGGAACGTTCTTCTGGCTCCTGAAATCGAAGTCGCTACGCAAGATCTCCCTGGAAACCCACATCGACAGCCACGTAGATTGTTCCGACCTGATGAAGATCACCGTAGGTGACACCGGCATCGCTCTGTCCCGCCTGAACCCGATCGGGAGGGTGATGGTGAACGAGGTGTCAGTGGAGGGCAAATCGTTCAACGGAGAATTTATCGATGAAGACGAGGAAATAGAGGTTGTACGGGTTGAATCCTGTCATATCCTGGTGAAGAGATTAGAAGCACCCGGGAGCAACCCGATACAGCATGATACGTAGCAGGGATGCTCCCGGCGCCCTGTCAGCATACCGGTCGAAAAAATAAACAACTGTCACACTCTAAACAAATCATTATGGATCTATCTTTTCCCTTAATTTTTACGATTGCCGTCATCATCATCTTTCTGATGATCTTCTTTCATTATGTTCCCTTTTTCCTCTGGATCAATGCCCTGTCGGCCGGTGTGCATATCTCACTGGTACAGCTCTTTCTGATGCGGTTGCGCCGTGTACCGCCCCATACCATCGTCTATGCGATGATCGAAGCGCACAAGGCCGGGCTGAAAAATGTGACCCGCGACAACTTAGAGGCGCATTATCTTGCCGGAGGAAATGTGGAAAAGGTGGTACATGCACTGGTCTCCGCCTCCAAAGCCAATATCGACCTCTCCTTCCAGATGGCCACCGCCATCGACCTGGCCGGCCGCGATGTGCTGCAGGCGGTCCAGATGTCGGTAAACCCGAAGGTGATTGACACCCCGCCGGTGACCGCAGTGGCCATCGACGGCATACAGCTGATCGCCAAAGCACGGGTGACGGTACGGGCCAACATCAAGCAGCTGGTGGGAGGTGCCGGTGAAGAGACCATCCTGGCCCGCGTGGGCGAGGGCATTGTCTCCTCCATCGGTTCAGCCGTCTCCCACAAGTCGGTGCTGGAGAACCCCGACTCGATCTCCAAGCTGGTACTGAAGAAAGGGCTGGATGCCGGCACCGCCTTCGAGATCCTCTCGATTGATATCGCCGACATCGACATAGGCAAGAACATCGGAGCGGTGTTGCAGATGGATCAGGCACAAGCCGACAAGAACATCGCCCAGGCCCGGGCGGAGGAACGGCGTGCGATGGCTATCGCCCTGGAGCAGGAGATGAAGGCAAAGGCACAGGAGGCACGGGCAAAAGTGATTGAGGCAGAGGCAGAGGTGCCGATCGCCATGGCCGAAGCGTTCCGCAACGGGAACCTGGGAATCATGGATTATTACCGGATGGAGAACATCAAGGCCGACACCGACATGCGCGATTCGATTGCCAAGCCACTGAGCGGAGGCAACAATAAAAAATAATTATCATTTGACAGAACCATTCATTTAAAACATTATTATGAGAATCATCCCTGAATCGGAGCTGATCATCAACTCCGATGGAAGTGCGTTTCATTTGCATATACGGCCGGAACAGCTGGCGGACAAGATCGTGATGATGGGTGATCCCGACCGGGTGACCATGACCGCAGGCTTCTTCGACCACATTGAGTGTGATGTGACCAGTCGTGAGTTTCACACCGTCACCGGCATCTACAAAGGGAAACGCATCACGGCGCTCTCCCACGGCATCGGCACCGACAACATCGACATCGTGCTGACAGAGCTGGATGCGCTGGCCAATGTGGATTTCAACACCCGTATGGTGAAGGAGGACTTCCGGCAACTGACCATGGTGCGTGTGGGCACCTCCGGCGGCATGCAGCCTCACTGTCCCGTAGGATCGTATGTGGTCTCGGAGAAGTCGATCGGCTTTGACGGACTGATCCACTATTATGCGAACTCCCGAAACATCCGGGAGGAGGATTTCGAAGATGCTTTCCAGAAGCATGTGAACTGGTCGCCCTTTCACTGTTCTCCCTATGTAGTCAGTGCCGATGAGGAGCTGGTGGACCGCATCGGGCACGACATGATTCGCGGGGTAACCATCTCGGCCATCGGCTTTTACGGGCCGCAGGGTCGCCATGTACGGCTTCCGCTGGCGGATCCCGACCTGAATGCGAAGATCGAATCGTTCCGCTTTGGAGAATACTGCATCACCAACTACGAGATGGAGAGCTCCGCCATTGCCGGTCTGAGCAAGCTGATGGGGCACAAAGCCATGACGGTATGTGCCATCATCGCCAACCGTGTGGCACTGGAGTCGAATGCCAATTACCAGGGTTCGACCGAAGAACTGATCCGGATCGTACTGGACCGCCTGTAACTGTTCCGTTGAGTGAAGGAACCTCGCAATTGTAGCATGCGGAAGGTTCCTATTGACTTGACTATTTATTCATACACAACCATCGTGCGTTGTACCTATTCACAAGAATCATTTCATTCATTAAACCATTGTCATGAGAAAATTTTTCACCTTACTGCTGCTGATCGCAACGGTTGCTGCCACGGCACAACAGAACCCACCTCTTCCCGTTGATCCGGACGTGAGGACAGGGAAATTGGAGAACGGGCTGACCTATTTTATCCGGCACAACGGACAACCGGAAAACAGAGCCGATTTTTATATCGCCCAGAAGGTCGGATCCATGCAGGAAGAAGACAGCCAGGCGGGTCTGGCTCACTTTCTGGAACATATGGCCTTCAATGGCACCAAAAACTTCCCCGGCAAAAACATGCTCAACTACCTGCAGGACAACGGGATCAAGTTCGGCACCAACATCAATGCCTACACCTCGTTCGATGAAACGGTCTATTTCATCTCCGACATTCCCACTTCCAACACCCACCTGATGGATTCGGCCCTGCTGGTACTCCATGACTGGTCGAATGCCATCGCCCTGGAAGAAAAAGAACTGGAAAGCGAACGCGGGGTGATCCGCGAAGAGTGGCGCACCCGCGGGGGAGCTCAGCAGCGGCTGTGGGACCAGTTGTTGCCGAAGATGTATCCCGACAGCAAGTATGCCCACCGGATGCCGATCGGCAGCATCGATGTGATCAACAATTTCAAGCCGGAAGAGATCCGTGCCTATTACCACAAGTGGTATCGTCCCGATCTGCAGGGAATCATCGTGGTGGGCGACTTCGATGCCGAAGCAATGGAACAGAAGGTGAAAGCGCTCTTCTCTCCCATCCCGCTGGAGCCGGAGAGAGCCGAAAGGGTTTACTACCCCGTTCCCGACAACAAAGAGCCACTGGTGGCTACAGCCACTGACAAGGAAGCAAGAAGCACGCAACTGATGCTCTTCTTCAAACATGACCCGCTACCGGAAGAGCTGAAGAACACACAAATGGGTTACATCACTTCTTATTTTCTAAACGCAGCTTCCTCCATGATGAACCAGCGTTTCGAAGAGATTACCCAGAAGCCGGATGCCCCCTTCACCATGGCCTATGCCTATGACGGCGACTATTTCGTGGCCAAGACAAAGGATGCATGGACAGTCGTCGCACAAAGTGCGGAGGATAAGATCGATAAGGCGCTGGCAGCGATGATCCGCGAGACGGAACGGGTGAAAAAACATGGCTTCACCGCCTCCGAATATGAGGTGGCGCGCACCAACATCCTCAAGAATCTAGAGAACGCGTACAACAACCGCGACAAACAACGTAACTCCTCCTACTCACAGGAGTATGTGCGGGCATTCACCGACGGGGAAGCGATCCCAGGCATTGCGTTCGAGCATCAGTTTATGCAATCCGTCGCACCCAACATCCCGGTGGAGGCGATCAATATGTCCCTACAGCAGCTGATCAGTGATGAGAACATCGTGATCGCGGTTACCGGGCCGGAGAAAGAGGGACTGACCTACCCGTCGGAGGAGGAGTTGCTTTCGGTGCTCAGCACGGTGAAGGCAGAAGAGATCGAAGCATATGCGGAACAGGCGATCGACGAACCGTTGGTAGCTGTTCCTCCCACACCCGGCAAGATCGTGAAGGAGGAACGAAACGAAACAATGGATGCCACCGTATGGACCCTGCAGAACGGCATGAAGGTGATCCTGAAGAATACCGATTTTAAGGATGATGAGATCCTGATGACCGCTACCAGCGTAGGAGGCTACTCGCAATACGGGGCACAGGATCCGGTCAGCAGCAGGCTGATGGGTTCGGTGAGCACCCTCGGCGGCGTGGGGAACTTCAGTGCCACCGACCTGCCGAAAGTGCTGGCCGGCAAGACGGCATCGGCACGACCGGGGATCAGCCTGACCACACAGAATGTGAACGGCTCCTCATCGATCAGGGATTTCGAGACCATGCTGCAGCTGGTGTATCTCTATTTCACCGCACCCCGCAAAGATGCGGATGCTTTCAAATCATTCATGCAGCGCATGGAGACCCAGCTCAAGAACCAGGAAGCAGAGCCGATGGTGGCCTTCAGCGACAGCATCACCGCCGCCATGTATGGCGACAACCCGCTCACGGCCAGGATCAAAGCTTCCGATCTGAAAGGGATCGATTATGACCGCATCATGGAGATGTACAAACAACAGTTCCGCAATCCGGGGAGCTTCATCTTTACGTTTGTGGGGAATATCGATGCGGAGAAAGTACGTCCCGTCGTGGAACAATACCTTGCTTCCCTTCCCGGTAAGGCGGTGAAAGGGGCATTCATACAGGTACCGATGTCATTCAATGCAGGAAAAAAGGAAAACATCTTCCGGCGCGAGATGAAAAATCCGAAGGCTTCCGTCTTCAACGGCATTACCGGTAACATGGAGCGGAACATGAAGAACCTGATTCTGATGAGCATGTTCGATCAGATCCTCGATATTGTTTACACGGAAAAGGTACGCGAGGAGGAAGGCGGCACCTATGGGGTCTCCTCAGCAGGGGCGATCTCCCGTTATCCGGAGGGACAGGCCATCCTCCAGATCATGTTCGATACCGACCCGGAGAAAAAAGACCATCTGAACCAAATCATTCTCAACGAACTGAATGAGATCGCTGCCAACGGACCGCGCGAATCCGATTTTATCAAGGTGAAGGAATATATGAACAAGAGCTACACCGAGAACCTGAAAGAGAACAAATACTGGATAAATATCCTGGATCAGTTCTATTTCTACGGAGAAGATATGCATACCGGTTACATCGACACGGTCAATGCCACGACGCCGAAGGATATCCGGGATTTCGCGGGGTTACTGCTCAATCAGGGCAATCGAAAGACTATCATCATGATTCCCTGACCGGAGAACGGAAGAGCAGGCCAAAGAGAATGGTCACCACCAGGGCATAGCCGGCAAAAATAAACCATACCGACGGCCATTCGCCTAGCATCAACGATTTGGCCTGCCCGTTCACCATCACCTCCTGCCAGGAGGTGAACTGATTGACAACCCTCTGTGCTCCCAGTGTGCCAAGGGTGGCTCCGATACCGTTGGTCATCAGCATAAAAAGGCCCTGGGCACTGGCCCGGATGGCATGGGGAGTCTCCTTGTCGACGAAGAGGGAGCCGGAGACATTGAAGAAGTCGAACGCCACGCCGTAGACCAGCATGGAGAGGACCAGCAGCCAGACACCGCTTCCCGGGTTGCCCAGTCCGAAGAACCCGAAGCGCATCACCCAGGCGAGCATGGCGATGAGCATCACCCGCTTGATGCCGTATCGTTTCATGAAGGAAGGGATCATCAAAATACAGAGTGCTTCCGAGATCTGTGAAAGAGAGATCAGGATGTTCGAGTGCTGTACCCCAAAGGTATCGGCAAACAGGGGATCCGCCTCAAAGCTGGCAATATAGGGATTGGCAAATCCGTTGGTGATCTGTAGGGAGACCCCCAACAGCATGGAGAAGATAAAAAAGAGGGCCATCTTCCGCTGCTTAAAGAGCCTGAAGGCATCCAGCCCGAGGGCCTGGAACAGGGTCTTGTCGGTGGTGTCGGTGCTGACAGGACAGTTGGGAAGAGTGAACGAGTAGAGTCCCAGCATCAGTCCGATCAGGGCACTCACCACGAACTGCATAGAGGAAGTCTGGTAGCCGATCAGGTCCACCAGCCACATGGTGAAGATAAACCCCACGGTGCCGAACACACGGATCGGGGGAAAAGACCGCACCGTATCCATGCCGCCTTTCTCCAGGATAGTATACGCAACGGAATTGGAGAGCGCCAGCGTAGGCATGTAAAAAGCCACACTCAACGTATAGAGGGTAAACAGTACCGGGAAGGAGATATCTGGCCCCGTCCGGAGACCATACAACCCGGCGGAGAGCATAAAAACCGCTGCCAGCAGGTGTGATGCGCCCAGCAGCCTTTGTGCCGGTACCCAGCGATCGGCAATGATCCCCATGATGGCGGGCATAAAGATGGAGACGATCCCCTGCACGGAATAGAAGAGACCGATATGTGCTCCCAGACCGGCAGGTCCCAGGTAGCGTGACATGGATGTGAGGTAGGCCCCCCAGACAGCAAACTGGAGGAAATTCATGATGATGAGGCGGAGTTTTAATGACATCGGATGGGTTCTTTAAAGGTTGTACTTTATCGGCTGAGCCAGGGTGCCGGATCCAACTTGGTGGTTTTCTGCCATAGCTGAAAATGCATGGTAGCGATACCGGTGTCGGGATCGGTATAGATGCGTCCCAGTGCCTGTCCGGTTTTCACCCGGTCGCCCTGCTTCACAAAAAGATCATATATGTTGGCATAGAATGTATAATAATCCCCGTGACGCACAATGACACAGGTGTTGGAGCCGGGGAAAGAGAACACCTTCGACACCTCACCGTCGAACACCGACCGGATGCTGGCGCCCTTTTGCGCCTGGATGTCAACACCATTGCTGTTGGTGGTCACGTTCCATTCGCTGTGTTTCTTGGTGCCAAAGCCGCCCACGATCGATGAGGTGCCGGTCACCGGCATCGGCAGCTTGCCTTTGTTGGCCACAAAGTTCTTGGAAAGCCGGAAGCTCTCCGTTGTGGCTGTGCTTCTTTCGGTCTCAATCTTCGGGCCGGGCTCCCCGCTCTTCGCGGAGGCAGCCTCTTCCTTGCGGGCAGTCTCTTCCTTCAACGCTGCTCTCTCTTTGCTCTCACTGCGACGTGCGGACCTCGCTGCCGCCTCTTCCGCCTTCTTCCGCAGGGCCGCCTCTTCCGCCCTTCTGCGGGCTTCCGCTTCTCTCTCCTGACGGGCCACCTCCTCCGCGATCAGCTGTTCGATCTGAGCATTCAGCTGGTTCACCCGCCGTTGCTTATCCTGGAGTGTTTTTTGCAGTTGCTGCTCCTTTCCTCTGGCAGCAGAGACCTCTGTCCGGCGTACCTGCTCCTCTTTCTGCAACTGCTGCTGTTCCTGCTGCAGGGCTGCCAGCACCTTTTCCCTGTCAGCTCTCGCCTGGCTCAACGTCTCTTTCCTGTAGGCAATCTCTCTGCTCTGCTTTTTGATCTCTTCAGCCTGCGACCGCTGCCAGCGGGAATAATCCTTCAGATACTGCATCCTGCGGATCGATTCCCCGAAAGAGCTGCCCGAGAGAATAAAGAGTAGCTTGTTTTGCGGGATGTTATGCTTCAGCATGCCCTGGATGGCATGGAGATACTTATCCTGCGTCTGTCCCAGCTCCTTGTTCAGTCGTTCGATCTCCTTCTCCAGCCGCGATTCCTCCCTGCGCAACGCCGCTATCTCCTCTCCCTGAACCGTGATCAGCTTTTTGCGGGAGGCAATCTGTTTGTTGATCAGGTTGATCCGGTCGAGGATGGTGGTGGTCTGTTTTTTTACGTCAAGATAGAGTCGGTTCGTGTTCCGGATCTCTTCCTGCAATACCTGTTGCTGTTGTTGCAGACGCTTAATCTGAGGGGTCTGCGCCATCAGCAGGGAAACAGGGAAGAGGAGGCAGAAGAATATGAGAACAATATTTTTTCTCATGCTCATTTCATTGATTCGAAGAGAGGAATTTCAGTATTGCATCGATCGAGGTTTTCGTATAGCCGTTCGGGACATGGATCGACAACGCAAACGGCAGATCCGTGACCACATCGGAAAAGAGCAGCTCCGCATCTACCTTCCTTGATGAGGAACTCAGGGTGATGTTCATCCGGTGGGGAAAAGTGATCTCATTGAGGACGGCGAAATTGTTGTAGCCCCACTGCAACGAGTGTTTTTTCTCCGGTTGCAGCAGATGGGTGAAGGTGATCCGGTCATCACCGTTCACGGTAAACGCGTAATCGATGCCCGATGCGGAATCTTTCGCCGAGAGATAATAGTTCTGTTCGGAGGTACGGGTATAGTTGAACCTGCGGTAATCGGCCGCCTCCACCTGCTCTTTACCCGAGACAAACAACGCATTGGTGAATGCAGACTGCAGGGTGTAAAAGTCGAACCCCACCGGATAATGTTCCTTCAGGGAAGCAATCGGTTCCATCACATACCGTTTGTTCATCCTGTCGAGCAAGATCACCGTATCAGGATTGATAAACAGACGGAACATCTCTACCCCAAACAGGGGCTGCAGCGATATCTGCAGGGCATTGTCCTTCACAATACGGATATTGGCCCTGGAGCTGAGCGATTTTTTGCCGGTCGTCAGGTTCAGGTTCAGTTTAGCGGAGAAGGTGCGGAATGAAAATTCACTGGTGATAATATCCCGGAACAGGTCATTGTACGATTTGTCTTCCACCGGTACAGTGGAACTGATATACTGTTGACGGGATTTACAGGCCGTCAACACGACGGCAGCCAGCATCAAGAAGAGAAGGATCTGCCTGTAACGTGAATGGTTCATCGCTTTTGGTTGCTTATGGTTTTTATTTTCCTGTCCAGCTTTTTTGCATTGCCGCCCAGCTCCTTTGCTTTGGTCCACTGCTCCAGTGCCTTTTCTTTCTCACCGGTCGTACTGAGGAGATCACCGTAATGTTCCAGCATCTCTGCCGAGGGGCTCTCTTTACTGTACTCGATGGCTTTCTCAAGATAGATCTTTGCCATGACATAGGATCCCTGTTCAAATAATATCCATCCGTAGGTATCCAGATAGGTGGGGTTCATCGGTTCTGCTTTGATGGTGATGCTGCTCATCATCTCCGCTTTGTCCAGATTCCTCTTTTCCAGAGAGAGGTAATAACTGTAATTGTTTAATACCGGAAGATTTTGCGGATTGAGCTGCAGCGCCTTCTCATAGCTTTCATAGGCGACTTCCTTTCTGCCGAGGAAATAGTTCAGGTCGCCGATCTGACCATGAAAGTCGGACTCCAGCAAAGGATTCTCGATCACGGCATGCTTCAGTCCCTCTTCAAAGACCCGCAGCGCCTCCTCGTAGTTTTCCTGTTGGTAGTGAGCGGCTCCCAGATAAAAGTAGAACTGCGGCTCCTGCGGAATATGGCGGATCCCTTCGGCGGTGACCGCCTTGATTTTCTCCATATCCTCATCAGGCAGGGCAATGCGAATGATCTGCTCATACCCGGACGGATCATCGGGATGATCTTTGATGTATATCTCGAACTGTTCCTCCGCCCCTTTTTTGTCGTTCTGCAGCAGCAGTACGTTTCCGTAGATCATGTTTAACCGGGTGTTATTGGGATACTGTTCAAACAGGGACCCAAAGAGCGGGTTGGCCTGTTTCAGGTCCTGTTGGTCCTGCTGCAGGATGCCGAGATAACGGGTGAGCAGCTGCAGCTTCGACTCCACATCCATTGCACTTCCGGTGATCGCTTTCTGCAGTTCTTCCGTGGCGGCCTGTTTGTGGTTGTTCTTCTCGTAATAGTTAATCCGGGAAAGGATCAGTGCCGGGAACTCGGGATCGATGGCATTTGCCTGTTCGTAATAATTCCAAGCCTGCTCCGGCTGGTTGTCCTCCATATACAGATCACCCATCAGTACCAGATATGCCGGATGGGAGGGATTCTTACGGATGATCTGCCGGATCTGATCGAACGCCTTCTCTTTCTTCTCCATCATGGAGTAGTAGCGGAACTTGCTCAGGGTGACCATCTCGGTGATGCCGGTGCTTTTTTCCAGCCGGTCCAGCATATCCACCGCCTGCTGCAGCTCTCCGTTGTCGGCATACGCTGCCGCCAGTTCGTAAAGCAGATCGAGCTTATCAGGATAGCGTCTAAGCATGGCTTCATAGAGATCCACCACATCCTGTTTTCGGCCCAGCTCCCTGCTCAGACCCGCGAGCATCATGTTGTAGTAGTAATTGTCCGGATCGCGGGCTACCGCTTGCTGGAAGTATCCGAGGGCTTTATCCTTTTCTCCCAACACATTGTGAAATGTCCCCAGTTCCATCAGGACATTGGCATTGGTGGAATCGAGCGCATGACAATAGCGGAAGAGATCCATTGCCTCATCATACCTGCCCAGTACTTTGGCGTTCAGGGCCTCGTAAAAAAAATGATCGAACTTCCTCCTGTTTCCCTCCGTAAGTCCGGTTGCGGGTGACTCCTGAAAGGTTTGGGCCTTCAGGGGCGGCATGCAGGCGAGCATACAGGTGGTGAGAAGAGTCAGGGCAAGGAAGTGTCTCGCGTGAATATCATACATTCTGTGTCGGGCGTTGTTATTGTTTACCGGTATGTCCAAAACCTCCGTCACCCCGCACCGTCTGCTCGAGGGCTTCGACCGGTTCCCACTCCACACGGGCGTGCGGTGCAATCACCATCTGACAGATACGTTCTCCGTCGCGGATGGTAAACGGCTCAGTGGAGAGGTTGACCAGGATCACCCCTATCTCGCCGCGATAATCGGCATCGATGGTGCCGGGCGTATTGAGAAGGGTGATGCCGTTACGAAGTGCCAACCCGCTGCGGGGCCGGATCTGCGCCTCATATCCCGCCGGCAACTGGACATAGACTCCGGTAGGGACGAGAGAGCGTTCCAGCGGTTGCAGCAATACCGGCTCATCGATGTTGGCACGCAGATCCATCCCTGCGGCCAAAGGGGTGGCATATTCAGGGAGAGGATGCTTCGACTGGTTCACGATCTTGATCTTCATTGGCGAGGCGCTTTTTGATTGACTGTGCGAATTTAGACAATTCTGCGGATATAACGGGTCAATTTGATGAAATTTAAGGAAATTGGGCAGGGCCGCAGCACAACATTCTGCGACGAACAGGAGAGGGAACAGCAAAAAAAACTATCTTTGTGATATGAGCGGACAGGAAGATCTTTTGGCAAAATTGAGACAGACCCTCCGTGAACAGGGGATTGACTCGTTTCATATCCTCGAGGAGTTGGTTCCCATTGAGGAACAGATGGCCTGGTTCCGGTATTTCGACAAACTGCGGAAAGAAAACAACCCTTTTGTGCGGGATGAGGAGGTGGCAGCCCTTTTCTCGCCTGACGAGTCGGTAGAACGCAAAAAACGGAGCCTGACCCTGCTGGCCTCCATCCCTGACGTGGGAGCCTACCGCTCCATTGAGACCTATCACAGCAGTCCGGCCGAACCGGAGCTGCTCCACTGGTCGGCAATGGCGCTGGTGAGCAGCCGCATCGTGCTGAGCTCCGACCTGTCGGGACAACAACAGGTCTATATCTCCTCCGGCCTGGGAGGACTTGACAAAAAACTTCGTTTTTTCACCCTCTTCCTTACCAGCAACAGACAGGATCTCAGCACACTGCAGAAAGAAATTGTGGAACGTGAATTCACTTTCCAGTTGCACATGGCAGGAGTAGTGACGGAGAAATTTGAAATAAAACACAATTACTTCACCCTCCTCATACTTCTCCCGTTCGATAAGGATGTGCATGCATGCCTGCATGCGGCGGTAAACGAATGCAACCAGTACGGCAATTTTCTCGACCCGAAATTCCTCTTCACCAATGTAAAAGTGTTGAGCGAGAAAGAAATTGAGAACCTTATGAAAAAGAAACAACTCTGATCAATTGATGCGCACCCATCCCCGGCTTATGGCACAAAAAGTGTTGATGAATGGTCTCTCTACAGGGTTCCTCACCCTGATCCTAACCCTGACCGGGCAGCCCCGGGCGGCCTGGTCGCATGATCTCCCCTTTATCCCTCCCGTCTATAACTACACAACGGCCCATTACAAAGCCGGCAACCAAAACTGGTCGATCAGCCAGGGAGGGAACGGAGTGGTCTATTTCGGCAACAATAACGGATTGCTCAGCTTCGACGGCGTCAACTGGAACCTGCACCCACTGCCCAACAACCTGGCGGTGAAATCGATCTTCATCGATCCTGATCAGTTCCCCGAACGCATATATGTGGGATCGTTCGAAGAGTTCGGCTATTTTGAACGGGACCGCCACAACCGGCTGAACTACCACTCACTCAGGAAACGAGTGGAAGACTATGAATTCCATAACGATGAGATCTGGAAAATCTGCCAACACAACGGGAAAATCTACTTCCAATCCTTTTCCGCCTTTTTTGTACTGGAGGATGACACGATCAGGACCTTCAAGCCCTATCCCTGTGTGCTCTATTTTTTTCCGACAGGCAACCGGATGTTCGCCCAGCTGATCAACGACCATTTCACCCTGTTCGACGGGGAGCGTTTCCGGGTTTTGTTCACCAGGCAGCAGATCCACAACGACAATGTGGTTGCAGTGCTTTCTCTCGACGAACAGCTGCTGCTGGTCACTGCAAAAAGCGGGCTTTACCGTCTGTCCTGCGACCGGGAGACGCCGGAACCCTGGCCGACAGCCATTGACGGCATGCTGAAGGAAGCGGTCATCAACAGAGCCACCATCACCGGCGACTCGCTCATGGTCATCGGGACGCTGAACAACGGATTGTTTGCCCTGGACCGGCGGGGCAATGAAAGATGGCATATCAATCGCACCAACGGACTGAACAACAATACGGTATTAGCCTTGTTCAGTGACCGTGATTCCAATGTATGGGCTGCACTGGACAACGGGATCGCCCAGGTCCGCACCCGTTCCCCCTTTTCTTTTTTCGAGCCTACCCATATGCAGATCGGGCTGGTGGAAGACATCCTCCGTCATCAGCACACCCTTTATCTGGCTACCAACCAAGGGGTATACAGTTATTCGGAGAGGGAGGACAAATTCTTCCGCTTACCACAATTCGATATACAGTCGTGGTTCATCAAAAGTTTCGGGAATCAGGTTTTTGTGGGGCATAATTTAGGCACTTCTCTGCTTGAAAACGGCAGAGAGATACCTATCCCGGAAGCCCGCTCCGGAGGGATGGATATCAAACAAGCCACCATCAACGGGAAAAACATTCTTCTGGAATCATCTTACACGTCGTTGTATGTGTACACACAGGCTTCTTCGGGCAACTGGGTTTTCAGCCACCGGATTGAAGGATTCTTAGACCTCATCAAGAACCTCGAGATAGACCACATGGGAAACATTTGGGCCGGCCATATGTATAAGGGCGTTTACCGTCTCAAGCTCTCCGCCGATCTCACGAACGTAGCGGAAATTGAGAACTATCTGACCCTCGACTCAACGCAGGGTGCTCCCCTGCGCCCCGTGAAAGTGATGAAACTGAGAGGCAGGGTGCTCTTTGCCGACGGTCGCCGCTTCTACACTTTTGATGATATCCGGCAGCAAATCATACCCTTTAGCCCACTGAACGATGATCTGCCGGGCTTTGCCGACACCTACCGAATCGTTCCCGTGCACGACCGCCTCTTTTGGTTTATTCGCAACAAAGAGTATGCATTGGTAGAATATGCAGATGAACGATACCGGCTGAAAGACAGAATTCCCTACAGCATCCTCAACAATCCCCCCAATGAGGGCAGGGCCAACGTCTGTGTGGTAAGCGACAGTATTACCTATTTCTCCCTCAATGGCGGGATTGGCAGATACCGGGTCGGAAAAGAAAAACCGGGGCAGGTGATCCGTGAGCTGCAGATTGAATCGGCTGCCTGTCACGACCGCAACCAAGGAGAGACATTATACCTGGATACCGGAAAAAAGGGAGTCATCGCTTTCCGGCACAACGATCTCTCCTTTCAGCTCGTTTATCCGGAGTTCACCAGAAAACTGCTGCAGGTGGAATGTATGCTGCAAGGGTATGAGAACCGATGGGTGCCGGTAGAGGCGAATCTCTCCGTCACCTAC
Organism: Proteiniphilum sp.; assembly: GCA_028709605.1. Taxonomy (GTDB): domain Bacteria; phylum Bacteroidota; class Bacteroidia; order Bacteroidales; family Dysgonomonadaceae; genus Proteiniphilum. The sequence goes on along the minus strand of JAQVWR010000011.1, from coordinate 31,134 downwards.
AACAACCTGCCACCGGACGAATATATTCTCAGGGCTCGTGTGCTCGATATATCAGGCAATGAACTGTCACTGATAAGCTATGCTTTCCGCATCAAAAATCCCTGGTATAAGACCTGGTGGGCAATCCTCCTCTATATGCTGGCGATCCTGCTGGCAGGCGGGTTGATGATCGGGAACCATGTGCGTCGCATCATCCGGAAGAAAAACAAACTGTTTATCGAACAGGAGAACCGGCGCATAGCCCAGCTGGAAAAACAGGAGAAGGAGATCACCCGGCTGCACAACGAGAAGCTGGAGGCCGAGCTCACCCACAAAAGCAAGGAGCTGGCCAGCGCCACCATGATGATCATCAACCACTCCGAGTTCCTGAAAAGCCTACGCAGCACCATTCAGTCGCTCATCCTGGCAGGCAGGATCAAACGGCCCGACGGCAATGAGCTGTTGACCGTGATTGAAAGCGGGCTTTCCGATGAGGATGAATGGAGCCAGTTTCAGGATCATTTCGATCTGATTCATGAAAATTTCTTCCGCAAACTGAAAGAACGTTACCCCTCCCTCACCCCTTCCGATCTGAAACTGTGTGCACTGCTGCGCCTCAACTATTCCTCAAAAGAGATCGGTAAAATGCTGAACATCTCCATCCGGGGTGTGGAAGCAGCCCGCTACCGGTTACGGAAGAAACTGGGACTCTCCGAATCGGAAAATCTGGTGGAATTTATGATCGGTTTTCATTAAATGAATACTGTACACTTATTATTCTTGAGAAATCATCATCACTGATATACTGACTATTATCTTTGGCTAACGTAGTAAAAAAGTATCCTTTAAAAATATGTTATAAAACATGGCGTATCTTTAGAGAGGCGTTTTATTTTATATCGGAAGATTCATTCGTTTTCTTTGTTTTCAGGTTATTTTTTAAACAAATAAAACAGGAATCTATGAAATTGAAAATCGCAACACTGTTGAATCTGATGTTGTTCTCCTTCGTGCTGTTTGCACAACAGCCCGTCACCGTTACCGGTACGGTTACGGAGGGAGCAACAGGCGACCCGGCGATCGGAGTCACCGTATTGGTGAAAGGCACAGCCATCGGAACCGTGACCGATTTCGACGGTCATTACACCCTGAACAAAGTACCCGCAAACGCCACCATCGTCTTCAGCTATATCGGCATGTTGTCGGTAGAAGAACCGCTCAACGGCCGGACCATCGTCAATGTGGTGATGAAGGAAGATGTGCAGGCGTTGGAAGAGGTAGTGGTGATCGGATACGGCAGCGCTAAAAAGAGAGACCTGACCGGCTCCATTGTCAGCGTCAGCGCCGACGAGATTGCAAACCGTCCCACCACTAACCTGCTGTCGTCGGTTCAGGGAAAAGTAGCGGGTGTACAGATCGTGAACAGCGGACGGGCCGGACAGGATCCGGAGGTAAGGATTCGCGGAACGAACTCCATCAACGGCTATTCACCGCTGTATGTAGTAGACGGGTTGTTCTCGGACAACATCAACTACCTCAATCCCGCCGACATCGAATCGATGGAAATACTGAAAGATCCCTCTTCGCTGGCCATCTTCGGCGTGCGGGGTGCCAACGGGGTGATCATTGTAAACACCAAACGGGCCAGGAAAGGCCAGACGGTGGTCAACATCAACAGCTCGCTGGGCTTGAAGGAGGTGACCCACAAAATGCCGATGGCCAACGCAGCACAGTTCAGAGAGCTATACGATGAACAGCGCATCAACCAGGGACTGGGCAGCTTCGACTACACCAACTGGCAGGCAGACACCGACTGGCAGGATGAAATCTTGCGGCAGGGGTTCCTGACCAACAACAATGTGAGTATCACCGGATCGGGCGACAAAAATCGATTCTATCTGGGAATCGGTTATACCTCGGAAGAGGGCAACATCAAATATGAAAAATATGCGCGGCTGACCATTAACCTGAGCAGCGAGTACAGCGTGAACGAAGCACTCCGCTTCGGCTATCAGGTGAACGCTTCAAGGACTAAACCCACCGATGCAAAAGGGGTGAACGGTGCCATCCGGGCAGCACCTATCTCTCCTGTATATGACACCACCGGCAAGCTGCTACATACATTGCCCGACTTCCAGCGGGCACAGGTGTGGAACCCACTGATCGATGTAAAAACCAGAGCCAACCACACCATCGCTCAAAACAACCGTGCAGCGGGGAACATCTACGGTGAGGTGGATTTTCTGAAACATTTCAGCTTTAAATCTACCTTCTCACTCGATTATGCGGTGAACGAAAGTCGTGGCCTCAGCCCGATCATCACTGTCTTCAACCCCGATATACCGGGTGAGGAGAACCTGACCAGCAACGAATCGGTCTCCCAGTCGAAATCGACCCGCACCGTGGCACAGAGTGACTACATCCTTACCTACAACCACTCTTTCGGCAGCCATAACCTGACCGCTACCGCCGGCATCACCACCAACTTCACCGAATACTCCTCGCTGGGCGGTTCCCGCAGTCAGAACATCGAGGATATCATCTTCTCCGTTCCGAGCGATGACACCGACAAGTGGTGGATCTCCTCTCTCTCCAATAAATCAACGGCCAACAGCGGTGAGCAGTACAAGCGGTTCACCATGTCCTACCTACTGCGGGCACTCTACAACTACCAGAACCGCTATCTCTTCAACGCCTCCTACCGGCGCGACGGTGCATCGGTCTTCCGCTCGGTGGGTAACACCTGGGACAACTTCTACTCCTTCGGTGCAGGCTGGGTAGCCTCGGAAGAGCCCTTCATGAAAGATCAGTCGCTGGTCGACTACCTCAAGTTCAAAGGCTCCTGGGGCGTGCTGGGAAGCCAAAACACCGGGGGCTTCAACTACCCCACCTATCCGCGCCTCCAGAGCTCGGGCAGCGCCGTTTTCGGCGACAACATCATCACCGGCTACTCGGTGCAGTACCTGCCGCAAGACCTTAACTGGGAGAAGACCTATGCCTGGGAGGCCGGCTTCGAGGTCAACCTGCTCGACAACCGGCTGCGGCTCGAACCGGTCTTCTACAACAAGACCACCCGTGACATCATCGTGATGCTGGCCGGGTTCTCCGGCGCCAAGAACTCGCTGGAGAACCTGGGTAAGATCCGCAACAGGGGCCTCGAGCTCTCTGCCTCCTGGAACGACCAGATCGGCAGCGACGGGTTCTCCTACTCCCTGGCAGCCAACCTCACCACCATCGACAACAAGGTGCTCTCGCTGGGTCGCGGACCGGAAGATGCCATCTTCGCTGCGGGAGGGATATCCCGCTCTCTTGAGGGCTACCCCGTGGGGCATTTCTTCGGATACAAGGTTGCCGGCATCTATCAGAACCGGGAGGATGTGAAGACCTACTACCCCAACAGCGTGGGCAGCGTGGCACCTGGCGACCTCAAGTTTGCCGATGTAAACGGCGATGAAGCCATCACGCAGGAGGACCGCACCATGATCGGTAACCCGACACCCGACTTCACCTACGGACTCAGCCTCAACCTCGACTACCGTAACTTCGACCTCAGCGTGGAGATGATGGGTGTCTACGGCAACGAAATCTACCGCACCTGGGATGACCCCACCTACGCACAGCTCAACTACCTGACCAACCGCCTGAAGCGCTGGAACGGGGAAGGCACCTCCAACTGGGAGCCAATTCTCAACCCCTCCCACTCCATCAACCTGATCAACTCCAACTACTTCATCGAGGACGGCAGCTTCTTCAGGATCAAGAATGTGCAGCTGGGTTACACCTTTGAATCCGCTTTCCTGCAACGAGTCTACCTGAAATCACTGCGTTTGTTTGCAAACGTACAGAATCTGAAAACCTGGACCCGCAATACCGGCTATACCCCCGAGATCGGCGGCTCCGCACTCGCTTTTGGCATCGACGGCGGCACCTATCCCATGCCGATGATCTACACCTTTGGACTGAATCTAACATTCTAAACGATACACATTATGAAACTGAATAGCATATATATTTGGATTATTTTTGCAGCACTGATCTCCGTGACGATGACCGGCTGTTCCGACCTGCTGGACCAAAAACCGCAGGGCGAATGGGTGGAGGGTGATGAGGGCAGCGGCGGCTCCTTTCAGTCCGACGTCTTCACCCTCTATGCCCAGATCCGTGGTTTTCATGTCACCTCCGGCACAACCGCCCTGGCGATCCACTCGTTCCGCTCCGAAGATGCGGAGAAAGGAAGTACTGCTTCCGATGGGGCTGCCCACGGCAGGATGTTCGACGACTTTGAGTACATCGCCACCAACGGCCTGATCGGGTCTTACTGGACCGCGAACTACGAGATCATCATCCTGGCCAACAAAATCCTCGATGACATCGCGCAGAGCGAAGCCGACAAAGGCACCCTTTCCGAAGGGGACCTGACCAACCGCTCCGAAGCCCATTTCTTCCGGGCATACGCTTTCTTCAACCTGGTACGGGCGTTCGGTGAAGTGCCGAAGATCGATTTCCGGATCCACAATGCCCAGGAAGCCAATATTCCCAAATCGCCCGCCACAGAGATCTATGCCCTGATTGATGCCGATCTGGAAGCAGCTGAAGCACATCTGCCGCGGACCTGGCCTCCGGTATATACCGGCCGCCTCACCTGGGGCGCAGCCCGTGCACTGCATGCCCGCACCTATATGATGCGCAACGACTGGAGCAAGATGCATGCAGCAGCAGTAGAGGTGATACAATCGGGAATCTATAACCTGAACACCCCCTACAGCCAGATCTTCCGCGAAACGGGCGAGAATAGCAGTGAATCGGTATTCGAGCTGCAGTGTACCGCCACAGCCTCCCAACCAGGCTCTAACGATATCGGCAGCCAGTTTGCACAGGTACAGGGTGTCAGGGGTGCCGGCGAATGGGACCTCGGATGGGGATGGCACACCCCCACGGAGCTGATGGCAGACGCCTTTGAACCGGGTGATCCCCGCAAAGATGAGACGCTCCTCTACTTCATCAAGACCGGCGGAGATCCCTCCTCCATTCCGGCAAACCAGCCCTATGGCGAAAAACCGATTGCCAACGCCGATGTGATCAACAAGTACTACAATAAGAAAGCTTACACCAACCCCAGCCTGCGGGCAACCTACACCAAGGGAGGGTTCTGGTACAACATCCGCATCATCCGCTATGCCGACGTGGTGCTGATGGCGGCCGAGGCGGCTAACGAGCTGGGACATACCGGTGAAGCAATGGAATATCTCGAGCAGGTAAGAGCCCGTGCACGAGCAGGGAATACCTCGATCCTGCCGAAGGTGACCACCGCCGACCAGGCGGCGATGCGCAATGCCATCCGCCATGAGCGCAGGGTGGAGCTGGGCATGGAATTCGACCGGTTCTATGACCTGGTGCGCTGGGGCATCGCCCGCGAGGTGCTCCATGCTGCCGGCAAGACCGGTTATCAGGACAAACATGCACTGCTGCCGTTGCCACAGAACGAAGTGGACAAATCGAACGGCGTACTGGTACAAAATCCGAACTATTAAAACGACGATCGCTATGAAGAAAACAACATATCTGATCCTGATGATGACCGGGATCATCCTCACCTCCTGCTTCCAGGACCTGGAACAGAATCCACCGTTCGACTATCCCGAACAACCCACGCCTCCGCCCATCGGCGCCGACGGACAGATGTTCTACCTCTCTTTCGACAAGGATCTGGAGGATTACCAGAGCCTGATGGAGGCCGCCGTGGTAGGCAGCCCCTCTTTTGTCGACGGCAAGAGCGGAAAAGCCTATGCCGGCGCCGCCAACAGCTACCTCACCTTCGACGTGGCCAACCTGGCAGCACCGCTCGGCAGTGCGATGACCTTCACCTTCTGGTACAAGGTGAACGCCACCCCCGACCGGGCAGGGATCCTGGTTATCGGCCCCCCGGATGAAGGAAAAGCAGCCACTGCACAGAACAACCGCATCGCCGGCATCCGCATCTTCCGTGAAAATGCGGACGGCAAACAACGGGTGAAAGCCAACATCGGCAACGGCACCGCCGACAGCTGGCTCGACGGCCAGACCAAAGCCGACCTCGATCCGACTACCGCAGGATGGGTGCATATCGCCCTGGTGCTGGCACCCACCAGAGCGACCTTCTACATGGGAGGAGAAGAGGTGGCTGCAACCAACTTCACCGGCATCAGCTGGAACAAATGCGACCTGCTGTCGATCGGTTCGGGAGCACCCCGCTTCAACGAGTGGGGACATCTCTCCGACCAGAGCCTGATCGATGAGCTGCGCATCTACAACAAGGCACTGCCCGCATCCGAGATTGAACGGCTGGCGGCTCAATAACCGACAGCTGCAAACTGAAAGCCAAAACAGGGAAACCGCCGGTTCGCCATCCCGGTGAACCGGCAGTCTCCAAAAAACAGGAAAATGAACAAAGCAACCGGCATAGGGACGGGAATCATCTGCGCAGCCATCCTCTGGAGCTGTGGCAAGAGCGATGAGGAAAAGCCGCCAAGGGCCTTTCATCTGGAAACGATGAAAATAGAGGGTGTGGTGAACGCCCCCTCCTACCACCATGTGGACCCCGCGCCGGTAATCGCCCTCCGCTTTTCGGAGCCGGTGGATCCCGCCATGCTGGAGGCCAACATCACCCTGCGGCAAGCCACCGGAGAAGCGATTCAGCTGATTTTCACCCTCAACCAGCCATCTCTCCTCATTGAACCTGCCGACCCGCTGGAGGCTTTCACCGCTTATCAGCTGGAGATACGCAACGGATTACGGGCTCTCTCCGGCAATCAGATCCTTACCGGCAAGGTCTATCCGGTCACCACCGGACTCGACCCCTCCGATAAGTTCCCCCGCATCCCCGATGAGGAACTGCTGACGCTGGTGCAACGGCAGACGTTCCGCTATTTTTGGGAGTTCGCCCATCCGGTCAGCGGCATGGCCCGCGAGCGGACCACTTCGGGAAACACCGTGACAACAGGCGGTACCGGTTTTGGTGTGATGGCGATGATTGTGGCCACTGAGAGAGCATTTATCACCCGGGAAGAAGCACTCCTCCAGGTACAAAAAATTGTTTCCTTTCTGGAACAGAAAGCCACACGGTACCATGGAGCTTTTGCTCACTGGATCCACGGTGAGACAGGAGCTACCATCCCTTTCAGCACCTATGACAATGGGGCAGACCTGGTGGAAACCGCTCTGCTGTTCCAGGGATTACTCACTGCCCGGCAATATTTCGACCGTTCCACAGCTGCAGAGAACATCCTGCGTGAGGGGATCACCCGCCTGTGGAAAGCGGTGGAATGGGACTGGTTCCGAAAAGAGAATGAACCGGTGCTCTACTGGCACTGGAGTCCGTTGTACGGTTGGCAGATGAACATGCCGATTGCCGGATGGAACGAGAGTCTGATCGCCTATGTGCTGGCAGCCTCCTCCCCTACGCACCCGATCACCAGGGAGGTTTATGAGCAGGGGTGGGCGCGCAACGGCACCATGGTGAACAATGGCACCTACTACGGCTATCGGCTGCCATTGGGCCCTGCACTGGGAGGGCCGCTCTTCTTCGCCCACTACTCCTTCCTGGGAATAAGGCCTAAAGGATTAAGAGATCGTTATGCCGACTATTGGGAACAAAACAGGAACCATTCGCTCATCAACTACCGCCACTGCGTAGACAACCCCGACAACTACTACGGATACAGCGACCATTGCTGGGGACTGACCGCCAGCGACGGCGACCAGGGGTATAACGCCCATTCTCCGGTCAACGACAGAGGAGTGATCGCCCCCACGGCAGCCCTCTCCTCAATGCCTTATACACCGGAAGAGTCGATGAGAGCCCTTCGTTTTTTCTATTATAAGCTGGGAGACAGACTGTGGACGGACTATGGCTTTGCGGATGCATTCAACCTGTCCGAGGGATGGTTCGACAATCAGCAGATCGCCATCAACCAGGGACCGATCATCCTCATGATCGAGAATTACAGGAGCGCCCTGCTGTGGAATCTGCTGATGAACGACCCCGACGTACAGGCAGGCCTGGCAAAACTGGACTTTCAATGGACATAAGAAGCTAAAAATCATATTACGAATCCGCCGATTCATCCGTTTGGCATGAGCCGGCAAACAAAAACTATTGATGATGATGAGAAAATATCAAAAACAGATCTGTCTATTCCTGCTGTTTTGCACAGCGACCATCACTGCCAGCGCCCAATACGAAGCGTTCGAAGCAAAGACATATCTCTCAGGGCAGGGTGATTCGTTACACTATCGTCTGCTATCCCCCCTGCAGTTGAAAGAGGGTGAGAAATATCCGCTGGTGCTCTTCCTGCATGGTGCGGGGGAGAGAGGATCGGATAACCGGTCGCAACTCACCCACGGAGCGCGGATGTTCACCAATCCGGTGAACCGGGAAGCATACCCCTGTTTTGCTCTTTTCCCCCAATGTCCGGCGGACCTGTATTGGCCGACACCTCAGAGCCCGGACAGCTTTAACGAGGGGAATCCGTTCCCGCTCAACGCGGAGATCTCAAAACCCCTGGCATTGACCAAAGAGCTGCTCGACAAGATCATCCACATATATCCGGTCGACAGAGACCGAATCTACATCATGGGCCTGTCGATGGGAGGCATGGGTACCTTCGATATGGTCTGCCGTTTCCCCGAGCTGTTTGCCGCAGCCATTCCTATCTGTGGCGGCATACACACCGACCGATTGCACAATCTCAATACGAAAACCGCCTTCCGGATATTCCACGGGGATGCCGATTCGGTGGTTCCCGTCCGGTTTTCCCGTGCAGCGTACCTGAAACTGAAAGCCGAAGGCATCCATGTGGAGTATGTTGAGTTCCCGGGAGTAAACCACAACAGCTGGGACCCGGCTTTCAATCGTGAAGACTTCATGGCATGGCTGTTCCGGCAAAACAGAACCAACTCAATCATTGCACGATGAACCATCGCACTCGTTTATCCGCCGCCGTACTGGTGATCGGCGGTGTACTCCTCATGGCCTGCAATAGCCAAAACAACAAAAAAGAAACAGTTGCTGACAAAGAAAAGAACCGTCCGACCTTCTTCACGTCAGACGATGCACTCTTCGATTTTATCCAGAAGAGCCATTTGAACTATATGTGGGAGGGTGCCGAGCCCACCTCGGGACTCGCCCCGGAGCGGATCCATATCGACGGAAACTACCCACAGAACGATGCTGCCGTGGTGACCACCGGCGGGAGCGGCTTCGGACTGGCCGGCCTGATCGTCGGCATCGAACGGGGCTTTATCCCCCGTGCCGGCGGGGTGGCCCGACTCCGTCAGATTACCGATTACCTGGCAACGGCCGACCGGTTCCACGGTGTCTGGCCGCACTGGATCGACGGCCCCACGGGCAAAACAAAAGCGTTCAGTAAAAAGGATAACGGCGGAGACCTGGTGGAGAGTGCTTTCCTGATGCAGGGACTGCTTATCGTGCGGGAATATTTCAAAAACGGCAATGAAGGGGAGCAGGCACTGGCCGCGAAGATCGACACACTCTGGCGGGAGATGGAATGGGACTGGTACCTCAACGGACAGAACGTGCTCTACTGGCACTGGAGTCCCGACTACGGCTGGGAGATGAACTTTCCGCTGGAGGGATACAACGAATGCCTCATCACCTATATCCTGGCTGCTTCCTCACCCACCCACCCTATTCCCGCCTCTGCCTACCACAACGGCTGGGCCCGCAGCGGCGACATCGTCAGTCGCAACACCGCCTTCGGCTACCCGCTGATCCTGCGGCACAACGGCGCGGAAGCGTACGGAGGCCCCCTCTTCTGGGCACACTACTCCTTTATCGGCCTCCGTCCAAAGGGGTTATCCGACCGCTATGCGGACTACTGGGAGCTGAACCGCAACCAGACACTGATCAACCATGCCTATTGCACGCAAAACCCAAAGGGCTTCAAAGGATACAGCGATGCCTGCTGGGGGCTCACCGCCAGCTACTCCGTGAAAGGGTACGCCGGCCACAGGCCGATGGAGAACGACCTGGGAGTGATCGCCCCCACGGCGGCCCTCTCCAGTTTTCCCTATACCCCCGACGAGTCGATGAAGGCCCTGAGGTATTTCTACTGCGAGTTAGGAGACAGTATCTGGGGAAAATACGGCTTTTACGACGCCTTCAGCATCGAGCACAACTGGTACCCCAAACGTTACCTGGCCATCGACCAGCTCACCATCGCCCCGATGATCGAGAACCACCGGAGCGGCTTGCTCTGGAACCTCTTTATGGGTGCACCCGAAATACGGCAAGGATTGGATAAACTGGGATTCACCTACCAGCCCTGATACTGCAGGAGCATATCCATTCGGAAATAACGCCATACATAGACAACCCGTGTAATGAAACGTAAAAAACATAATATGAGAACCACAACCCTATTAACCTCCCTCATCCTGCTGATTCTGACGGGCGGATGCTGTTCCGGCAACAGCCGCACCGGCGGTGACAACAAATGGCACAGCTACAGCGGCAACAAACAGATAGAGAGGAGAGTCGATTCGCTCCTGAGACTGATGACCCTGGAGGAAAAGATCGGACAGATGACCCAGTTCTCCGCCAACTGGTCGATCACCGGCCCGGTTATGTCGGACGATTTCAAGCCTTACCTGGAAAAGGGACTGATCGGCAGTATCTTCAACGCCACCTCGGTGGAGGGGATCCGCCGCATGCAGCAGATCGCAGTCGACTCCACCCGCCTGGGGATCCCCATCCTCTTCGGACAGGATGTGATCCACGGCTACAAGACCATCTTCCCCATCCCGCTGGCAGAAGCCTGCTCATGGGATCTGGAGCTGATGCGCCGGACAGCGGAGATAGCAGCCGTTGAAGCGGCCTCCGACGGCATCAACTGGACCTTTGCCCCGATGGTGGATATCGGTCGCGATGCCCGCTGGGGCCGCGTGATGGAGGGTGCCGGCGAGGATTCCTACCTGGGCAGCAAAATCGCCGAAGCCCGCGTCATCGGCTTTCAGGGCGGCCCGGCAGGCAAGGCACTGGGCGAACTGCACACCCTGCTGGCCTGTGGCAAGCACCTGGCAGCCTACGGCGCCGCAGAGGCAGGCAGGGACTACAACACCGCCGAACTGTCGGAACACACGCTGCGAAACGTCTATCTGCCTCCCTATGAAGCAGCTGCAAAAGCCGGCGTAGCGACCTTTATGGCCTCCTTCAACGAGATCAACGGCGTGCCGGCCACCGCCAACCGGTGGCTGCTGGACCATCTGCTGCGCAAAGAATGGGGTTTTAAAGGGTTCGTAGTGAGCGACTACACCGGCATCAACGAGCTGGTGCCGCACGGCGTGGCCGAAGATGAGCAGCATGCCGCCGAGCTGGCAGTCCATGCCGGCATCGACATGGATATGACCGGCGCCACCTTCATCAAGTATCTGCAGCAATCGGCAAGACAGGGAAAGGTATCGGAACAGGCCATCGACAACGCAGCCAGAAGGATCCTGGAGATGAAGTTCCTGCTGGGCCTGTTCGATGACCCCTACCGTTACCTCGATGAGGAGCGGGCAAAACGGAACACCCTGACACCGGCGTTTCTGGAGACGGCCCGCAAGGCAGTCGCCTCGTCGGTGGTGCTGCTGAAGAACGAAGGAGCGCTCCTTCCCATACCCAGAGACCAAGCGGTCACCCTTGCCCTGGTGGGGCCACTGATGAACGACTCGGTGAACCTCAACGGAGAGTGGGCCGCTCTGGGGGATCGGAACAAGAGCGTACCCATCCTCAAAGGGCTCACGGAAAAGTACGAGGATCATGCTGTGAAGCTGATCTATGCCGCAGGATCGGCCATCAGTGAAACGAACCCGCAAATGATCACTGAGGCGGTTGCGGCAGCCCGTAAAGCCGATATGGTGATTGCAGCAGTGGGCGAAGATTTCAACTGGTCGGGAGAAGCAGCCGTACGTACCGATATCCGCCTGCCTGAGGCACAGCACCAGCTGTTAAAGGCGCTGAAAGAGACCGGCAAGCCGATCGTACTGATCAACCTGAGCGGGCGGCCTCTCGACCTCTCCTGGGAGGATGCCAATCTGGATGCGATCCTGCAAGCCTGGTTCCCGGGCACACAAGGCGGTCACGGTATCGCCGATCTGATCGCCGGTGACTGCAATCCTTCGGCACGCCTGGTCATGTCATTTCCGAGAAATGTGGGACAGATCCCCATCTACTACAACCGGAAGAATACCGGGCGGCCAGTGGATCTCAGCAATGAGCAGATCGACTATAAGTCGGGCTACCTCGACACCTCCATCACCCCGCTCTACCCCTTCGGGTACGGCTTAAGCTACACAACCTACGAAATCAGCAATGCCCATCTGGACAAATCCGTCATGAATGCCCACGATGATCAGATCACGGTGAGAGCCCATGTGCAGAACAGCGGCAGCAGAGACGGAGAGATGGTGGTGCAGCTGTACGTGCGCGACCGGGTGGGCAGCGTCACCCGCCCGGTAAAGGAGCTGAAAGGGTTTCAGAAAATATTTCTGAAAGCAGGAGAGCGCAAACAGGTCACCTTTATACTGAGATCCGAAGATCTGGCCTTCTATGGCATCGACATGCAGAAAAAGACGGAACCGGGCAACTTCACACTGTGGGTGGCACAGCACTCTGCGGACAACAGCAATGAACTGAACTTTTCGGTGAAATAAAACAAAGAAACAGCGAATTGCATCATCCGTCTCTTTTTAAGGCGTCTTATGAGGTTCATGCGAATGGATTCACTATTTTTGTAGATCACAAAATAGAAAAGCATGAACGAAAAGATGCAAAACCCCTCTCCTGAAGAGATCTCTCCGGATGAAGTCAATGCCGGCTACCGCGGCACGCTGATGGAGTCGCTGGGGATCACCTTCACCCGCCTCTTTCCCGGCCATTGCGAGGCGGTGATGCCCGTCGGAAAACGGGTATGTCAGCCGTTCGGGCTGCTGCACGGCGGCGCCACGCTGGTACTGGCCGAGACGGTGGCGGGACAGGGATCACTGATGCTCTGCGCGGCCGACGAGGTGGCGGCCGGCATCCAGGTGAGCGGCAATCATCTCTCCTCCGCCAGGGAGGGCGAGACGGTTGGGGCCGTGGGAACGCTCCTGCAGCGGGGCCGTACCCTCCATGTCTGGAACGTCGACATCACCGCTGCCGACGGGAGAATGATCTCCACCGTGCGTGTGATCAACAGCATACGGAAAAGGAGATGAGCGGCGAAGAGAACCATCTGATCCTGGATGCACTGATTGAAAAGGGTGCCTCCTTTGCGATCTGCCGGCTGTCGGGAGAACAGACAGACCGGTTTGTAATGCAGACCGGCGGCAGCCCCGCCCGACTGCATGACTTCGAAGCGCTGAACGGGCAGCAGGGTTTTGTGATCGCTCCCTTCCGCATCACCGCCACATCGCCGCTGCTGGTGATCCGACCCGACCGGACCGATTTGCCGCAACTGTCTGATTTAAGAGCGCTCCCCGTTCCGGAGCACACAGCAGCAGCCATACCGGGAGGTGCCACCGGACCGGCAAGCAGCGGTAAAATGAATTACCGGAAACGGTTTTATCAGTTTATGCAGCCACTACAGAGTGGTGAACTGGAGAAGGTGGTGCTCTCGCGCTGCAAAAGCGTGCCACGGCGAAAGGGATTCTCTCCGGGACGCACCTTCTACCGGGCAGCAAAAAAATATGAACGATCCTGTGCCTACCTCTTCCACACCCCGGTGAGCGGCACCTGGATAGGGAGCAGCCCCGAGATCCTCCTCACCGGATTGGAGAACGAGTGGCAGACAATAGCCCTCGCCGGGACACGGTACCCCAATACAGGGCATGTCACATGGGATGACAAAAACCTCCGCGAGCAACATCTGGTCACCTCCTACCTGCTGCGGCAACTTTCCGCCTTTCGGGTTACCCCCGCGATAAACGGTCCCTACACCGCCAAGGCGGGTAATCTGGCTCATCTGCGGACTGACTTCCGCTTTGAACTGCCCGCCGAAACGCCTCTCGGTTCGCTGCTGCAAGCGCTCCATCCCACCCCCGCCGTATCGGGACTGCCCAAGGAGGAGGCATTTCAGTTCATTCAGGATCATGAGGGGTACGACCGCCGCTACTACACAGGCTTCCTCGGCATGCTGAACCGCACGGCAGAGACCACCCTCTATGTCAACCTCCGCTGCATGCAGATCGGGAAGAACAGCCTCACCCTCTATGCCGGCGGCGGGCTGCTCGCCTCCTCCGGCTGCCGGGAGGAGTGGAAGGAGACAGAACAGAAGCTCGGGACCATGGAGAGCATCATATAATCGAAAATGACCATGTATTCAGACAAGAAGAGTATATTACAACTGCTGGCCCTGCTCAAGGCACACGGCATCACCCGCATCGTGCTCTCCCCCGGTTCCCGCAATGCGCCGCTGATCCACTCCTTTGCCGCGGACAGCGACTTCACCTGCTACAGCGTGGTGGATGAGCGAAGCGCCGGCTTCTTTGCCCTGGGGGTGACAGAGGCCCTGCAGCAGCCGGCAGCCGTCTGCTGCACCTCCGGCACGGCAGCACTCAACCTGGGTCCGGCAGTGGCCGAGGCCTGCTATCAGCAGTTACCGCTGCTGGTGATCACCGCCGACCGTCCCCCTGCCTGGATCGGGCAGACCGACGGGCAGACGATTCCCCAGGAGGGCATGTTCGGCGGACTGGTCCGCCGGTCGATACAGCTGCCGGAGGCAAAAGATGAAGAAGCAGAGTGGCACTGCAACCGGTTGATCAATGAGGCGATCCTGAGCCTCGACGACGGCAGCCGGGGAGCTGCGCATATCAACATCCCCCTCTCGGAGCCGCTCTTCTCCTTCAACACGAAACAACTTCCGCAGGTACGGGTGATCCGCCGGCCAACGCCGGGTTTCACCCTCCCGCATGAAGAGGAAGAGGAGTATGTAACCCGTTTTCGCCGATCTGCCAAGAAAATGATTATCGTGGGACAGCTGCCTCCCGGCAACGGGCTGGCAGACCTTCTGCAACAGCTCTCAGCAGAACAGGGTGTGGTGGTGCTCGCCGACCGGCTCTCCAACATCCCTGCCGGCGAATGTGCCCGCTTTGATGCGGTACTGCGCACCAGCGACGAGAAGGCGCTGCAGAAGCTGCCCCCCGAGCTGGTGATCACGCTGGGCGGCCACCTCGTCTCCAAACGGCTGAAGCAGTTTATCCGCCAAGCCGCTATCCGGGAGCTCTGGCACCTCACCCCGTCGGGTGAGGTGACCGACACTTTTCAACAGCTTACCGACATCATCCGGTGCGAGCCCCGTACCTTCCTGCAGCGGCTATCAGCGCTGCCGCCCGAAAAAGGACCAAACCCGTTCCGGGAATTCTGGAGGAGCACCACAACAGCGATCCCGCAGCCGGAGGTCTCTTTCTCCGACCTGCACGTGGCAGGTGCATTGTTGCAGCAGCTGCCGAAAGGAGCCTCCCTCCATCTGGCAAACAGTAACAGCGTCTACCTGACACAGCTGTTCGACCTCCCCCCGGAGGTTGAGCTCTTCTGCAATCGCGGTACCAACGGTATCGAGGGCTCCCTCTCCACGGCTGTGGGCTATGCCGCCGCATCGGGGCGGCTCACCTTCCTGCTGACGGGCGACCTGAGCTTCTTCTACGACATGAACGGCCTCTGGAACCGTCACCTGTCACCTAACCTGCGCATCCTGGTAAACAATAACGGCGGGGGCGGCATCTTCCACACCCTGCCGGGACTCAACCAGTCGGCGGCGCTGGATGATTTCGTGGCGGCGGTACACACCACCCAGGCCCGCCCATGGGCCGAACAGCTGGGCTTCCGCTGCCTCTCGGCCCGCAATGCGGAGGAGCTGCAGCAACAATTGCCGCTCTTCATGAACCGCGGAGGGACCCAGCCTGTTCTACTGGAGGTGCTCACCTCGATGGAGGAGAACAAAAAGCAGATCGCATCCTATTACGAACAACTCAAAAACAACAGAAAATGATACAGAGAGAATGGACACCCATCCGGGAATATGAAGATATCCTGTTTGACTTTTACAACGGCATAGCCCGCATCACCATCAACCGCCCCCGTTACCGCAATGCCTTCACCCCAACAACAACCACCGAGATGAGCGATGCCCTGCGCATCTGCCGGGAGAGGGAGGAGGTGAGCGTGGTGGTGCTCACCGGCGCCGGCGACAAGGCGTTCTGCTCGGGAGGCGACCAGCATGTAAAGGGCAAAGGGGGATACATCGGCAAGGATGGGGTGCCGCGCCTCAACGTGCTGGATGTGCAGAAGCAGATCCGCTCCATCCCCAAGCCGGTGATCGCCATGGTAAACGGCTACGCCATCGGCGGGGGACATGTGCTGCACGTGGTGTGCGACCTGACCATCGCCTCCGAGAACGCCATCTTCGGGCAGACGGGTCCCCGCGTGGGCAGCTTCGACGCCGGCTTCGGATCCTCCTACCTGGCCCGCATCGTGGGACAGAAGAAAGCCCGCGAGATCTGGTTCCTCTGCCGCCAGTACAGTGCACAGGAGGCTCTCGACATGGGACTGGTGAACAGGGTGGTACCCTTCGAACAGCTGGAAGACGAAGTAGTGAAGTGGGCCGAGACAATGATGCAGCACAGTCCGCTTGCGCTGCGGATGATCAAGGCGGGACTCAATGCCGAGCTGGACGGACAGGCAGGCATCCAGGAGCTGGCGGGCGATGCTACCATGCTCTACTACCTGACCGAGGAGGCACAGGAGGGCAAGCAGGCGTTCCTGGAGAAGCGGAAGCCCGATTTCAAAAAGTTCCCCAAACTGCCCTGAGCCAATAGCAACATGTTCACCATCGAGATCATCCCCTACACTCTGCGGTTCAAACAGCCGGCCGGCACCTCACGCGGCATCTATCGCGATCACCCGGTCTGGTACGTGCTGTTGCGCGACAGCGAGGATCCGTCGCACACCGGCATCGGCGAGTGTGCCCCGCTACCCGGCCTGAGCTGTGACTACAACGACCGCTACGCCGAAACGCTCAGCACCATTTGCCGGATCACGGAGCAACGGCAGCAGGTCGACCGTGAGCTGCTGCGCCGCCACCCCTCCATCCTCTTCGGACTGGAAACCGCCATGCAGCATTATCAGCAGCGCTCCCCCCGGCTCTGGGAAACGCCCTTCAGTCGCGGCCAGGAGGGCATCCCCCTCAACGGATTGATCTGGATGGGAGCGTACGGCGACATGAAACGGCAGGCCGTCTCCCTGCTGGAAAGGGGGTTCCGCTGCATCAAGCTGAAGATCGGCGCCATCGACTTCGCACAGGAGCTGGAGTTGCTGCACTTTATCCGCAGCCGTCACCCCGGGGTGACCCTCCGCGTAGACGCCAACGGAGCTTTTACTCCCGGAGAGGCGGCGGAGAAACTGCGCAAGCTGGCCACGCTGGAGATCCACTCCATCGAACAGCCCATCCAGGCGGGACAATGGGAAGAAATGGCCCGGCTGTGTGAGGCATCTCCCCTCCCCGTGGCACTCGATGAGGAGCTGATCGGTATCTTTGACCCGGAAGAGAAGAGAAGGCTGCTGGAAAGCATCCGCCCGCACTACCTCATCCTAAAGCCCTCGCTGCACGGCGGTATCAGCGGCTGCAACGAGTGGATTGCGCTGGCCCATGAACTGGGGATCGGCTGGTGGATCACCTCCGCCCTGGAGTCGAATATCGGACTGAACAGCATCGCCCAATGGTGCGCCACCCTCGGCAACCCGCTGCCGCAGGGACTCGGCACCGGCACGCTCTACCACAACAACATCCCCCTGCCGCTGGAGATCAGGGGAGAACGGTTATGGTGCAACCCGTCGGGAACTTTCCCCGACAAGCCTTTGCAAGAGTATGAACAAGGTCACAATTGACGGAACCCTCTACCACAGGGAGGAGCTATGCAAAAGGACTCCCGCACCGTTTGCTGCGGATTCGCCCTCTCACCGTCAGCTCTCTCTCTTTCTGAAAGAATGGTTCTCCCCCACTCCTGTGCTCACCCTCCACACCTCGGGCTCCACCGGCAGGCCGAAAGAGATCACCGTGCGCAAGGAGCAGATGCTGCAAAGCGCTGCAATCACCTGCGACTTTTTCGGGCTGAAAGCGGGTGAGCGGGCACTGCTCTGCCTGCCACTACAATATATTGCCGGAAAGATGATGGTGGTACGCGCCATTTATGCCGGTCTCAACCTGTTGGTTGCGGAGCCTTCCGGTCATCCGCTGGCGGGGATCCCCCAGCGGGTCGACTTTGCAGCAATGGTACCGCTGCAGGTATACAACTCCCTCCAAACGGATAACGAGCAGGCACGTCTCTCCCGGGTCGCCAGGCTGATTATCGGCGGGGGAGCCATCGATCAAGCGATCGAAGAGAGGTTGAGATATTTCCCCAATGCAATCTACTCCACCTACGGCATGACCGAAACGGTATCGCATATTGCGTTACGCAGGATCAGCGGTGTAAAAGCGGACGACTGCTACACCCCCCTGCCGGGCGTCACGCTGCGCCTGTCGGAGGAACAGACGCTGATCGTCGATGCCCCACGGGTGGCCGACGGCATCCTTCACACGAACGATATCGCCGAAATGCGGCCGGACGGCTCCTTCCGGATCCTGGGAAGAAAGGACAATGTGATCAACAGCGGCGGCATCAAGATACAAATCGAGGAGGTGGAAAAGGCTTTACGACCCCATATCAGCGGGGACTTTGCGATTACCTCCGTCCCCCACCCCCGGCTGGGAGAGGCAGTGGTGCTATTGATCGGCCCAGGGTCAGATCCCGACCGTGTCAGGGAAGCGGTATCACAGCATCTGCCCCGCGTGCAACAGCCGCTGTATCTCCTTTCCGTGGAGGCGGTCCCCCACACCGGCAATGGAAAAACCGACAGGACAGCGTCCAAAATAATGGCATCGGAAAAGATTCAGATGCCGGGAATAAGATAAGGAATGCGGTACAAAATGACTATTGGGGGCCGCCTTCCTTGCCGGGAGCACGCCGCGGCCTGAACTCCTTTCTCTTCCCGTCACCCTGGGTATCGCGAGAGGATCCCTCCTCTTTCCTGCGGAACGGCTTCTTCTGAAAATCCCTTGGTTTGTCGTCCGCACCGAACGGACGCTTCTCTCCGTGTGCTTCAGCACCGAATGAGCGTCGCCCAGGCTTACGGTCAGAATCCGAAGCAAACCTGCCCGGTTTGCGGCCGGCATCCAAACAGCTTCTGCCGGAGCGACGGCCGGGATCCGATACAGATCTGCCCGGACTACGCCCGGGATCGAATGAACGTGCGTCAGGTCTGCCGGCAGGTGTCTCCTCGTCGCTCCGCTCCACCCGTCGGGAACGGCGATAACCCTCTCTGGAGTTGCGCTCTTTCTGAAACGGGTCGCTGTCTCGCTTTGCGCATGGACGCTCGTCACGCGACTGCTCCTTCCGTTTTCCCGAAAAGATCTCATACTCCCGCATCTCACACTCCAGGGCACCGTTGTAAAGAAAGAAGCGGGCAGAATGTTTCAGTCCGATGGCATCGAACGACTCCTTGCGGTAGCTCAGGATATAGGCGTTGAAACCGGTAAAGACGTGCTTCAGCCGCTCGCCGATCATCGCATAAAGCTCATCCAAATCATCCACTTTGATCCGCTCACCGTAGGGAGGATTGGTGATCACCACCCCTTCGGTCGCAGGTGCCTCTGTATACTGCTGGAAAGGCTTTACGCTCAATTCAATATGGTTTTTCAACCCTGCGTTCTTGCAATTTCGCTCCGCGACGGCGATCGCCGCAGGAGAGTTATCGGAGCCAATGATGCGATGGTGGAACTCCTTCGCCCCCGAGTCATCGTTGTAGATCCGGCTGAACAGCTCCTGGTCGAAATCCTGCCACCGCTCAAAGGCGAAGTGCTGGCGGTGGATGCCCGGGGGAATCCCCAGAGCGATCATCGCCGCTTCGATCAGGAGGGTACCCGAACCGCACATGGGATCAACCAGTGTGCTCTCGCCCCGCCAACCCGATTTGAGAATCATCCCCGCAGCCAGGACCTCGCTCAGCGGCGCTTCGGACTGTGCCACACGGTATCCCCTTTTGTGGAGCGACTCGCCCGAGCTGTCGAGCGACAGGGTGCATTTGTTGTGCGAGATATGGATATTGAATACGATATCCGGGTTGGTAAGACTCACCGAGGGCCGTTTGTCATACCTTTCCGTGAACCAGTCGGCAATGGCATCCTTCACGCGGTAAGCCACGAACTTGGAGTGGTTGAAGATATGCGAATAGACCACCGCATCAATGGAGAAGGTGTTGCCCAGCGAGAGGTAATCTTCCCAGTTCACCTGCTTCAGCGCTGCATACACCTCATCGGCAGTCTCCGCTTTAAAGGAGTAAATCGGCTTCAGAATACGCAACGCAGTACGGCAGTGGATGTTAGCCTTATACATCAGCGCCTTGTCGCCGGTGAAGGAAACCATCCGCGTGCCCATCTCCACATTGTCGGCACCCAATGCGATCAGTTCTTCGGCCAGCACATCTTCCAGTTCCGCCATGGTTTTGGCAATGAGCGGAAATCGTCGGGGTTCAGTCATTTTTTTATGGGATTAATTGGCTGCAAAGATAGCGATTTTATGCTTCACAACGTCACCTTGATCTTCCTCACTTTCGATTCATTGCCAAAGGCATCGAGGGCGGTCACCACGTAGGTGTACCGGTTCTCTCCGCCTTCATAGGGCAGAATAAAGAAATTATCGGGTGTGACGGCCACTAGCGGCTCCGCCCGGTGGATATCGCTCTTCTCCCCCCGGCGGAAGCGGTAAACCGCAAACTTCTGCGCCTTCTCCGGCTGCATCGGATCCCGGTTGTGCTCCCAGGTGAGGAAATGCATATCTTCGGTGAAGACTTCCGTGAGCTTCTTCACCGTTCCCGGCCGGCCGTCATGCAGACGGGTGTAGGCAGGGATCAGCGCTTTTGTGCGGTGCAGCTCCTGCTGCAGAGAATCGGCCACTCCTTTAAAGTTCTCCAGAATCTGATAGCCGTACCAGTAGCAGTTGCCGCGCACAGAGGGCATCTCCCGCGTCATGCGGATCTTGGTCTGCAACTCCTTCCGGTCGATGCTGCGCTGCAGATCCTGTCCGATATAGAGATGCTGGCCGTCATTGTGGTCGTTCCACCACTGCAGCAGCGTCGTATAGTCGGCCGCGGCATGGCCCCTCTCCCAGTAGAGCTGCGGCAGGTTGTAGTCGATCCACCCCTTCTCCACCCAGAGACGGATGTCGGCATAGAGATCGTCGTAGTTCTGCAGTCCGTTGGTGTCGCTGCCATGGGGATCGCTGCGCTTGTTGCGGTAGATGCCGAAGGGGCTGATCCCGAAGCGCACCCACGGCTTGGTGGCGGTGATGGTCTGTTTGATTTGCCGTATCAGCAGGTTCACGTTGTTCCGCCGCCAGTCGCCCCGTTGTGCCGGCGAAAAGCCCTGAGAGGCAGCATAACGGTAGAAACTGTTGTCATCCGGGAAGGGGGTACCCGCTATGGGATAAGGGTAGAAATAGTCATCCATATGAATGGCATCCACCTCGTAACGGGTGACGATATCCCGCACCACCTCACAGATGAAGCTTCTGTTCTCCGGTAGGCCGGGATCGAAAAAGAGCTGGTTACCGTACTGCACGAACCGTTCAGGATGACGGTAATAGAGATGCCCGGGTGCCAGTTTGTTCGCCAGACTGATCTTCACCCGGTAGGGGTTGAGCCAAGCATGGAGCTCCATTCCCCGCTTGTGGCACTCATCGATGAGGAAAGCCAGTGGGTCGAAGGAGGGGTCATCAGGCGCTTTCCCCTGTTCGCCGGTAAGAAAACGGCTCCATGGCTCCAGATCGGAGCGGTAGAAGGCATCCGCCTCAGGACGGATCTGGAAGATAACCGCGTTGATGCCCGCCTCATCGAGCTTACGGGCCATCTCACTCAGGTAATGCTTCATCGCAGCACTGTTCATCTGGCGGTAACGCGACTGCCCCACGGTCTGTATCCATGCACCGCGAAATTCGCGTTTGGGTGTGTCAACGGCAGTGGCGGCCGGCACTTTGCGTGAGGTCCCGCATGCAGACAGCAGCAGCAGCATCAGGAAAACGGTCAGAACAAATATTTTTTTCATCTCTCTTCAGGAAGTAAAAGGTTTGGTTCAGGGAATAAAAATAAAATCATCGGTGCCCAGCAGCTGGTCAGCCAGCTGCTGCCTGGGATAGACCACGATGCGGCTGTGGTGCGGAAAACGGCTCTCCAGACGGGAGGGAAGGCTCTCCATGATGGGGATATGCGAGATATAGCCCGCGTGTGAGGAGATAAGGATCACCAGGTCATCCTGACGGATCTGATCACCGCAAGAGAGCGGGTTATCCCAGTCGGTGAAAGGCTGGAAGGTAAAGCTTCCCGACTTCCGATGGCTTGCCATCGCCTGTTGCGTCTCCGGATGGCCCAGGTGCAGCACCGGGATGGAGAGCTCCGAAGAGAGCGTGGCTACCTTATCGACCCACAAGCTGAAGCCCGCCTCCTTTTCTGCCGAGGGAGGAGAGATCACCACGATCCGCTTGTGGGAGATCAGGCTCTGTTCGATATGGCAGATGAAGAGGTTCTTGTCCATATTCTTTACGATCAGGTCCATCTTGTCACCCAGCAGCTTATCCCATAACCCAGCCTTACCGGGCCATCCCAGGATAACGATATCGGACATGGTCTCCCGGGCTGTACGCACAATGCCATCGGCCGGGTTATGATCAATGGTGGTGAGGATATCCACGTTCACCTCGGCAGCCGTAGCCGTGGCCACAAACTCCTGCAGTTTCTTCCGGAAGCTGACAATGTTCTGCTCCGCCTCCCGGTTATTGGGTACCACCCCCAGCAGGGAGATGGGGTTGACCGATTTCTTGTCTTTCAGCAGCAAGGCCAGCTCCACATGATAACCAATGTTGGAGGGATTGGCTATGGGCACCAGGATCTTCTCCTGTGCAAATGCTCCCATGTAGGAGGGGGCGAGCGGCGCATTTTCCTCCATCAGGGCAATTTTTCTTGCCGATCGCTGTGTATAGACCGACGCCACGATACAGGTGAGCAGGATCAGGATAATGGTTCCGTTGAGGATGTACTCATCGAGGATACCCGCTTTGTAACCGACAATGATGACTGCAAGCGTGGCTGCGGCATGAGAGCTGCTTAGTCCGAAGATCAATGAGCGCTGTGTCACACTATAGCGAAAGCTCTTCTGGGTTGCCCATGCGGCTAACCACTTGCCTGACAGTGCGACCAGCGTAAGGGAGAGCGCCACGATGAGGGTGCGGGGACCCTGGAAGACCACGGAAACATCGACCAGCATCCCTACCGAGATCAGGAAGACAGGGATAAAGAGCGCATTGCCGAAGAACTCGATCCGGTTCATCAGCGCAGAGGAGTGTGGTATCAGCCTGTTGAGAGCCAGCCCTGCAGCAAAGGCACCGATGATGGGCTCGATGCCGCCCAGCTCCACGAGGAAGCCGGAAGCGAAGACAATCAACAAGACGAAGATAAAATTGGAGTATTTTTCAGTGTCGGATCTTTGAAAGAACCATGTAGCTATGCGCGGAACGATGAGAAAGATGATCATGGAGAAGAGTGCCAGTGAGAGCAGCAGCCTGACCAGGAAGCTAAAATCGAGCCCTCCGTTGCTGCCGGAGAGCACTACTGCCAAAATGACCAGCACTGCCGTATCGGTCAGGATGGTGCCTCCCACGGTGATGGCCACCGCCTGGTTGCGCGCGACGCCGAGACGGCTGACAATGGGATAAGCCACCAGCGTATGGGTGGAAAACATGCTAGCGGTGAGGAAGCTGGCGTTGGCGTCATACCCCAGCAGATAGTAACATACCGGGAAACCGATCACTAAGGGGATGATAAAAGTGAAGAAGCCGAACAGCAGGCTCTTGTTTCTGTTCTCTAAAAATTCTCTCAGATCAAGCTCCAGCCCCACGATAAACATGATGTAGAGGAGGCCGATGGTAGCAAACATCTCCACGCCTCCGTGTGCGTTGTCGATCCAGTTGAGTCCGTGGGGGCCGATCAGCACACCGGCCAGGATCAGTCCGATGATGCTCGGCACGTTGATTCGTTTCAGCAGGAGAGGTGCCAGCAGAACGATCAGCAGCAGAATGGCGAAAATCAGTACCGGGTTGGTAAACGGCAATGCAAAATCCTGCTGTATTTCTGTGATCAAATCTGTCATTGGAGTTCCTTTATGGGTTAGGGAGAGAGACATCAAAGAACAAAACACTCCTGTTATCCGCAAAAGTAAATAAAAATATTTGATTTATTTGACCCTTCCTCTCTTTTTTGACGCCCGCAAAGTGATTATCTTTGCTGGTTATAAAACAGTGGTATGAGCAATTCCAGTCAGATCGAGATCAAAGGAGCACGTGTCAACAACCTCAAGAACATCGACGTCACCATTCCCCGAAACAGTTTCACCGTCATCACCGGTCTCTCCGGCTCCGGCAAATCGTCCCTCGCCTTCGACACCCTCTACGCCGAAGGACAGCGGCGTTATGTGGAGAGTCTCTCGGCCTACGCCCGTCAATTTCTGGGGAGGATGAACAAGCCGGAGTGTGACCAGATCAGGGGCATCCCCCCCGCGATCGCCATCGAACAGAAGACCACCTCCCGCAATCCGCGCTCCACGGTGGGCACCTCCACCGAGATCTACGAATACCTGCGACTGCTCTATGCGCGCGTCGGCAAGACCCTCTCGCCGGTCACCGGGGAAGAGGTGAAGCGGCACTATGTGCAGGATGTGGTGGAGAAGATGAAAGAGTATCGCCCCGGCACCCGGATGGCCGTGCTCTCCTCTATCCAGCTGAGGAACCAACGTGACCTGCGGGAGCAACTCGGGATCCTGATGAAGGAGGGCTTCACCCGTGTGGATGTGGGGGAGCAGTTCTACCGGATCGATGAGCTGCTGGAACAAAAAGAACTGCCGGCAGCCGATGAGGTGCTGCTGGTGATCGATCGTCTCTCCTGTTCCGCGGACAAAGCCACCGTCAACCGCCTCTCCGACTCGGTAGAGACCGCTTTTCTGGAAGGCAACGGAGCATGCATCGTCCGTTTCTGGGGGGAAAACGGTATGGAGAGCTTCACTTTCTCCAGCCGCTTCGAGGCCGACGGCATCACCTTCGAGGAGCCCACGGAGATGATGTTCAACTTCAACAGCCCCGCAGGTGCCTGTCCCAAGTGTGAGGGATTCGGCAAGGTGATGGGCATCGATGAGGACCTGGTGATCCCCGACAAGAGCCTCTCGGTGCAGGAGGAGAGTGTACAGTGCTGGCGGGGAGAGAAGATGAGCGAATGGAGAAGGGAGTTTGTGCAACACGCCTACAAGGCTGATTTCCCCATTCACCGTGCCTACTACGACCTGACGGAGGAGGAGAAGGATCTCCTCTGGAACGGACGGCACGACTTGGGCATCTACGGCATCCACGATTTTTTCAGCATGCTGGAGAAGAACCTCTACAAAATCCAGTACCGGGTGATGCTGGCACGCTACCGCGGCAAGACCGACTGTCCTCTTTGTAAAGGAGCACGGCTGAAGCCGGAGGCACTCTACGTGAAGATCGGCGGCAAATCGATCGCGGAACTGGTAATGATGCCGGTGACCGAGCTGAAAGCCTTCTTCGGCACACTCCGCCTGAACAAAGCCGATGCGGCAGTCGCCGAACGGCTGCTGACAGAAATCAACAACCGGCTGCAGTTTCTGATCAACGTGGGACTGGGTTACCTCACCCTCAACCGCCTTTCCAACACCCTCTCGGGAGGGGAGAGCCAGCGGATCAACCTGGCCTCCTCACTGGGCAGCAGCCTGGTAGGGTCGCTCTATATCCTCGACGAACCCAGCATCGGACTCCATTCACGCGATACCGCCCTGCTCATCGGGGTGCTGCGTGATCTGCAGCGACTGGGCAACACGGTGGTGGTGGTGGAGCACGATGAGGAGATCATCCGTGCAGCCGATTACATTATTGATATCGGCCCAAAAGCGGGACGACTGGGTGGCGAGGTGGTCTACCAGGGGGCTGTAGCGGAGCTGAAGGAGAAGAGCAACAGCTACACGGTGAAGTATCTCACCGGGGAGGAGCAGATAGCGCTCCCCGCCAGCCGTCGCAAGTGGAACAACTACATCGAGGTGAAGGGTGCCCGGCAAAACAACCTGAAGAATATCGACGTGAAATTTCCCCTGCATGTGATGACAGTCGTGACCGGCGTGAGCGGCTCGGGCAAGTCGTCGCTGGTGAATGATGTCTTTTATAATGCCCTGCAGCACCATTACAAGGGAACAGCCCTGGAACGGGCCGAGTTCAACGGCATCACGGGTGATCTCAGCCTGATGAAAGGGGTGGAGTATGTGGACCAGAACCCCATCGGCAAGTCGTCACGCTCCAACCCGGCGACCTACCTCAAGGCATTCGATGAGATCCGCAAGCTCTTTGCCGCCCAGCCACTGGCCAAGCAGCTCAACTTCTCCCCCGCCTACTTCTCCTTCAATGTAGAGGGAGGTCGTTGCGAGGAGTGCAAGGGAGAAGGGAGCATCACCGTGGAGATGCAGTTTATGGCCGATCTCCGTCTGGAGTGCGAATCCTGCCATGGCAAGCGCTTCTCACCCGAGGTGCTGGAGATTGCGTACAGGGGAAAGAGCATCTACGATGTGCTGGAGATGACCGTGAACCAGGCGATCGAGTTCTTCAGCCAGCAGAAGGGTACTACCGAGAAGAAGATCGTGAAGAAGATGCAGCCGCTGCAGGATGTGGGGCTGGGCTACCTGAAACTGGGACAATCCTCCTCCACCCTCTCGGGCGGGGAGAACCAGCGGGTGAAGCTGGCCTATTACCTGGGGGAGGAGAAGTCGCAACCCACCCTCTTCATCTTCGACGAGCCCACCACAGGACTCCATTTCCACGATATCAGGACATTGCTCACAGCTTTCGACGCATTACTGGAAAGAGGCCATACGGTGATCATCATCGAACACAACATGGAGGTGATCAAATGTGCCGACCATATCATCGACATCGGACCGGAAGGCGGGAAAGCAGGCGGATACGTGGTGTGCGAGGGGACACCCGAAGAGATCGCGCAGTGTGAACAATCTCATACAGGCCGTTTTCTGAAAGAGAAGTTAGCTTAGTTTTCAGAAATATATTATTTTTGTATCAATGGAAATAATCACAGACATATATCTTGGAGACTGCAAAGATAAATTAAAATTACTATCAGACAACTCTGTGGACTTGATAGTGACTTCGCCCCCTTATGCCGATCAACGAAAAAATACTTACGGGGGCATTCATCCTGATCAGTATGTTGACTGGTTTTTACCAATCTCCACTCAACTTTTAAGAGTCTTAAAACCTTCCGGTACTTTCATTCTTAATATCAAAGAAAAGGTAATCAATGGGGAGCGAAGTACCTATGTGATGGAACTTATTTTAGCGATGCGTAAACAAGGATGGTTATGGACGGAAGAGTTTATATGGCACAAAAAAAATTCTTATCCCGGAAAATGGCCTAACCGTTTTCGTGATTCTTGGGAAAGATTGCTTCAATTCAACAAAAACAAAAAATTTAATATGTATCAGGAAGCTGTGATGGTTCCTATGGGAAATTGGGCAAAAAGCAGATTAAAAAAGCTTTCAGATACTGATAAAATTAGAGATAACTCAAAAGTGGGAAGTGGGTTCGGTAAGAATATATCGAATTGGTTAGATCGAGACATGGCATATCCTACCAACGTCTTACACTTGGCAACTGAATGTAATAATAAGAATCACAGTGCTGCATTTCCGGAAGAACTGCCGGAATGGTTCATGAAACTTTTTACTACAGAAGAAGATGTTGTACTTGACCCTTTTATGGGATCCGGGACTACACTCAAGGTCGCAAATAGGATGAGAAGAAATTCCATCGGGATAGACATCGTTCCGGAATATTACCATATGGTTAAAAATCAATTGGAACCTGTAGAAATGTACCTTTTTGAAAATAAAGAAGCATATGCAAAAGCTGAACCTTACAGAAGTATTCGAATATGTAGAGAGTAACATAGAAGTTTTCCACAGAAAACGGATTCAGAGTCTGGATTCACTCAGATTATCCAAGATTCTAAAAAGGAAGAATCCCTATCTCTATAAAGCTAAAAACGTATTGACTGCTGATGAGATTGTACGTACAATTGTAGAAGCACATATTTCATCGAGTGAAGAAGGAATATTCGGTGATTGGTTGGAAGGTTTAGCCATTTTTATCAATCAGAAGGTCTATAATGGACGAAAATCAGGAATTGCCGGTATTGACCTGGAATTCGATAAAGAGGATAAAAGATATATTGTTAACATTAAGTCTGGCCCTAATTGGGGTAATAGCTCCCAAATCAAGAAAATGATTTCCGATTTTTCAACTGCTAAACGAACATTACGAACCAGCAACTCGCAAATAAACGTAGTCGCAGTGAATGGATGTTGTTATGGAAAAGATAATAACCCGGATAAAGGGGATTATTTAAAATTATGTGGCCAACAATTTTGGTATTTCATTTCTGGTAATACTCAACTATATACCGAATTAATAGAGCCTCTTGGGTTCAAAGCTAAAGAAAAAAATAATATCTATTTGGAATCTTACGCACAAAAGATCAACAGGTTTATTAAAGAATTCATCATCGAGTTCTGTAAACCAAATGGAGAAATTGATTGGGTCAAGATTGTAAAATTCAATTCAGCAGAAAAAAACAACTGCTTATAGATTTCTAATCACCCAGTAAATCAGCACAAGCATTAACACCACGAGTGCTGACCATCTTCCGAAAAAGAACCGTTGCAGACGGGGATAACGTCTTCCTCCGCCCAGCCGCTCCAGCCAGATTCCCAACAGGATATAGGGCAGCGCTACCACCATCAACGCATTGTAAGCAAGAGCGTCGCCCACCTGCAGGTGCAGCAGGCTGTGTATCGCCCGCTGTGAGCCACAGCCCGGACATTCCAGTCCGGTGACCGCCCGGAAAGGACAAAGCGGGAAAAAAGGGTCCGTGGCGGGATCAAACGCATAAAAAAGAGACAACGCTACCACAAGCAACAGCATGCCGGCAGCGCTCATTCCTGTCTTTATATGATTCTTCACCTCTCGCACCCGGAACATCAGAAGTTATAACCGCTGGCGTTGTTTTCGATGATCTGCTCCATCGTGTCCGGCAGCAACCCGGTGGCAAACAGTATACCCCATATGATGAGATAGAGCAGTCCTGCCCCAAAGGCGATGAGGGCCCACAGCTTTGCTTTGCCGGCTGCCTGTGCTGCCGCTTCATACTTCCCGTTATAATAGAGCGAATCCACCTTTACGGCATAGACGATGCCCACAATCCCAAAGGGAAGGCAACAGAGCACCGTAGCCACGATAGACTGCCAGAGCCAGTTATTCGGCTTCAGGGGTGGTATGTCGTCCCGCTCTCCCGGCTCGGACGAAGGAATCGGAGGGGGTGTGGAGGTTGGATTCCATTCGCTATGACTCAGTTGATCTTCCATAAGAGTCCTTTTTATTGCATTAGGTGTTTAACAGCTCTCCCAGGCCAGACATTGATCCGACAAATACAAAGACCAGAATAATGGCAATGATGATCAGCAGGATCCATCCGATGGCAATCCACATCGCAATTTTGGTCCACTTGGCTGCGGAGCGGGATGCTTCGGCCGAAGCGGCAAAATCACCCCGGTTAAAGAATGATTCCACCTGTGCCGCATAGACGATGGCGATGATGCCCAACAGGCTCAGAAAGCTGCTGCAGAGCACGAAAGGCAGAATCGTGACCAGGATGGACTCCACCAGCCAGGTCTTCGGCATCGGAGAGGAGGGAACTGTCCCGTATGATGCAGCAGCCCGTACCGGTTCAGAGGAGGGCTGAAGCTGTAGCGGATCGGCAGCCGGGGAGGCACCTGTGAAAAGAGCATTCAGCTCCTCCACCTCACCGGCACGCATCCATTGCTCCATCCCCTGTGTCCAGACGAGGGTATCCTTCTTTATCTGCACCTGCCTGAGTTCCTCAGGCGAGAAAGTACCCTTCTGTTTTCCTTCCGGGTCGATGTAAAAATAACGGTTCATAGGTTTTCTATTTGATGGGTAATCTTCAGAAGGAGTGGAAAAAGACGCACTGTTTTTCGCATGTGTCATTGGTTTGGTTTACAAAAGTAAAAAAACTTTATCGATTCCGCATAGAGATGCAGGGATATTCTTTTCCTGATACAAAAACACCTTCTGCAACAGAGTGATGCGCTCCCTGAATTCCGACACTTGTTGCAAGCACACCGGCTCAGGCGATCTGGAACGAACTTGGCAGAATGTCTCTCGACATTCCGCCAAACATGTTAACCTTAAATCTAATACTATTATGAAAAAACCACGAGGCAAATATAAAAAAGAAATTAAATACCACCAAATAATTTCAATAAAAAATTAAAAATAATTTTTCACCTACAATTTGAAAGTAAAATTGCAAATTATCCCATTAACTCAAGTTTCGCATAATGATTTCGTAACGGATGCAACGAAACAACTGAAAACACCTGGTTCGCAACCTGCAAGACGTGCATCAAATCCAAAAAGGGTTTGTCATAGGGTGCTTCTCATGCACATGATCAAAAAGAGAGAATAGTTCGTTTTCTAAGTAAAAGTCAGGGTCCTCAAAACGTTCACGGTGTTTTTCTTTGATCGTTTCGAGAATTCTATTCTTGCGTTGACATCGGTTACAGGAATTTAAACATTTATTTTTAACAATCGTACACAGCAATGACTTGAGAGACAATTCCGGAATGAGTGTATTTTTATTTTCCCACAGCCACAACATGGTGTCTTGCACCACTTCTTTTGCCGGCATTTCTTTTGTACATGAAGAATTTAACAAATCCGTTTGATTAAACCCCCATAGTGGACTTTCACCACCCAGTAATTTGCCATGCACGGCGCACCCAAAAAATCAGACAACGGGTAATCCCATGCCGGTGATTTTACGATACAAATCGAGCGCATAGACATCGGTCATTCCCGATACAAAATCAATCAATGACTGCAACTTTCCGTAAAGAGCAGGCGCATTG
>JAQVWR010000126.1 GCA_028709605.1 Proteiniphilum sp. | reverse complement strand
CCCCACATTATATTGTTCCGTGGTTTCCCATTTCAGGTTTTCATTCTGCATGTCGGTGGGAATATAAGCGATGAACTTGTTGCCGTCGAAAGGGTAGAAACTGTTGTCGCCCGTTTCCAGTTTTCCCCTGAAAGCATAGTTGCCGACCCGGTTATTCCCTGTTTCACCGTAGCTGAGCCGGAGCTTCCCGTTGGTCAGTACCTCGTTCTCTTTCAGAAAATCCTCTCTGTTGAAAGCCCATGCCAGGGATGCAGAGGGAAAATAGCCCCATCGGTTACCGGGTGCAAACTTAGAGGATCCGTCAGCTCTGAAGGAAGCGGTCAGATAATATTTCGACCGATAGTTATAGTTCAGGCGGGCAAGGTAGGAGGTAAGCGTATTCTCACCTTTGGCAGATCCTACTGAGGGGATACTGCTGCTTTTCCCGAAACCGGCCATTTCAAAGATCTCATTGGTGATAAATGTACTGGTCATGTCGTGGAAATAAACAGACTCTTTTTGGAAGGTTACGCCTCCCAATACGTTGACATGGTGTCCTTTTTTGTCGAATTGATACGTGAGAGTGTTTTCGTTTACCAACGATTGTCTGTTATTCAGGCTGTAATAAGCATTGACTCCTCGGTACGCAGTGTTTTTATCGTGGTAAAAACCGGTTTTCGTTTTCGAGTTATTAAATTGTTCGTTGTTGTAATCAACCTTTTGATAAGCTCCTGTAGCTTTAAAGCGCAGATTCCGGATAAGCTCGTAATCTACCATGCCGTTGATGCTCAGATTGTCAGTCGTGGTCTTTCGCATCTCATTGTAAGCCGACAGCACTGGGTTAAACCGGTAATCCTCCGTCATTTCAACGGCGTCATCGTAGAGCTCGGTCATCAGGTCGGCACCTGTGGGGGATACCGGGCGGTAACCCCAGACACTGTACATTAACGCATGACTTACCGAAGTGGAGCCACCGGTGGGATCGACGCCGTTTCTTATTGTTCTGGCGGCATTCGAGATAAGCCTGACACGCAGTTTGTTGTTGAACAGCTTCTGATCCAGGCTTACACGCCCCTGGTATTTGTTCAGTCTGGAGTTGACAATGATGCCTTCCTGATTCAGATAAGAGCCCGATGCGGAGTATTGCAGGTCACCCTGTATCCCTGATAGCGATAAGTAATGGTTGTTGGTAACAGCCGTTCTGTAGATTGCATCCTGCCAGTCATATTCGGGTTCTGTTTTGTAAGTGTCCAGTGTCCTGCCATCACGCAGATAATTCATCGCGAAGTCATCTTCGTTCATGATCTCCTGCTGCAGCTCCACAAACTGGTAACCGGTGAGCAACTCCTCTTTTTTACCGATATTGCTTACGGTCACACTGCCATTGTACTCTATTCTGGGTACGCCGGCATTTCCCTTTTTCGTGGTAATGATGACCACCCCGTTTGCACCCCGGGAGCCATAAATTGCAGAGGCGGAAGCATCTTTCAACACATCGATCGATGCAATATCGTTGGGGTTCAATGAGCCCATATTGCTCGATTCCAGAGGAAAGCCATCCACCACGTAGAGAGGCTCCGTGCTTTGCGTGAGTGATCCGGCCCCTCGGACGGTAATGTTGAAATTGTCGCCCAATCCGCCGTCTTTTGAAGAGACCTGTACACCGGCAATCCGTCCGCCCAGTGACTGTGCAATATTGTTCACAGGCGTCTTGATGATCTCGGTCATATCTGCTTTGGCTACCGATCCGGTTAAATCCCGGCGTCTCACATCTCCATATCCCACGGCAACCACTTCGAGTTCCTGAATTTGAACGGACGATTCATACAGGATGATTTTTATTTGTTTCTGCTTTCCCACTCTGATCTCCTGCGATTCAAAGCCGATAAAAGAGATCGTCAGAACATCATCAGGAGCGGCCTGGAGTGTAAATTTCCCGTCATAATCGGTCACCGTACCCCTGGAAGTTCCTTTGATCATTACATTCACTCCGGTGAGGGGCTCCCCTCTCTCGTCTGATACAGCTCCCGAGACACTCACTTGAGCGAATATGGTGATGGGTATCAGAAAGAACAAAACAATCAGGATTGTTTTAAAATTGATAAATTTCATTTGGCTTTTTTTTAGGTGAAAATTTAAAAACAAGATTTAAAGTTTGTAGACTTCATTTTTCTTTCTGATGGCAAAAATAAAGAGAAGGAAAGGATGCTGAGGGGCAAAAATGTACGCATCATGTCCTTTATCGTACACGGCGAAAAGATTAACAGTTTCGCTGGCAGCGATCCGGTTGCTTTACAATCAGACGGTTGTGTTTTGGTTTTTAAAATCCGAGGGTGTGATGCCGAACTGATTCTTAAAACATTTGGAGAAATATTTCTGGGTGTTAAAACCCAGGCGGTAGGCTACGTCGGAGATGTTCAATTCAGGGTGGTTGACCAGCAGGTAGGTTGCTTGCTTCATTTTAACGGTGAGGATATATTCATTCGGTGTCTGGCCGGTAATGCCTTTGATCTTCTGAAAAAGACTGGTCCTGCCCAGATTCATTCCCTGTGAGAATTCATTGACACCGAAATCCGGATTCTCCATATTTTGTTCGATCAACCTGTTGACTTTCTCCAGGAAAGAGCGATCTATTTCGTTCGTAGCAATTGCCGTGGAATCGACATTCATTGATTTGGCAAATTTCTCCTGTAATAATTTTCTTCCCTGGATCAAATTGTTGCAGCGTGCCAATAGTACTGCGATATCGAAAGGTTTGGTAATGTAATCGTCCGCTCCCAGTTTGAAGCCTTCAATATTTGACTCAACAGCGGTCTGTGCTGTCAGCAGCACCACCGGAATATGGCAGACGGCGAAATTGGTTTTTATTTTCAGGCACATCTCACTTCCCGACATAACCGGCATCATCAGGTCGCTCAGTACGATGTCGGGTTGAAAATCAATTGTCTTGGCCAGTCCCTCTTCACCGTTGTGTGCGGTCATCACCTCATAGAGCGGTTCAAAGACCGACCGCAGTACATTCAGCAATTCTTCGTTATCCTCCACTATTAAGATCCGACTGCCGGAATGATTTTTCCCTTTGCCTTTGCCTTCCTCATCGGCATTGGCTTCGGTTTTAAAATGTCGGATCGTATGAATGGTCCGGGCATCCGGAGTTTCCGAAACCCTCTTTTCATTGTCCGTGAAATGGGCTGATCCTTTCAGTAAGGTGACCGTAAAGGTACTTCCTTTGTGGAGTTCGCTTTCAAGATGGATCTCTCCGTGGTGTGCATCCACAATCCATTTTGTCAGGGCCAGACCCAAACCGGTTCCGGGTGATAGATTGTTTTCGCCCTTTTCGTTGTCAATCTGATAAAAGCGGTCAAACACTTTATCTCTGTTTTCGGGTGAAATGCCCCTGCCGGTATCCTTTACCGAGATAGATACCTTCTCACTGTCCTGATGCAGGGAAACAGTGATCTTTCCTCCCTGAGGGGTATATTTGAAAGCATTGGATATCAGGTTTAAAAAGACCTTCTGCATCTGTTTCTGATCGAACCAGACAGGAATGCGTTCATCCGTAGCCTGGACGCTATACGCAATGTGGCTGTCATGGGCGTAT
>JAQVWR010000045.1 GCA_028709605.1 Proteiniphilum sp. | reverse complement strand
GCCACTCTTTGAAACTCTTTTTCAAGCCGGATCAACTCTTCGTATAATTTCACGGTCGGCTCCAGAAAGGAGCGGTGGGGATATCTGTCGGTTGGTTTGGAAGCTGCAGGAGCAGACGCGTGGGGCGTGGTTGCAGTCGGAGGTTTAACTGCAGATATGGCGGCGGGTGTGGGGCAAAATACCGTTTGGTCAGAAAAATATTTCAGTCCCTCTACGGTGACGCCCAAGGCGTAGGAGATTTTTGGCAGTTTGGCCTCGTCAATCTTCTCTTTCTGCTCCATTTTGGAGACTGCCTGTTTGGAGACACCCAGCTTCCTGCCTAATTCAGACTGGGTCATTCCCTGCAGACGGCGTATCCGCTCAATATTCCTACCCAAATGCAATACATTCCTGGAGGCATTCGTTTCCATAAGATGCTTTATGATTCATTGAACTACTTATCGTCAAAATTCATCCTGTGTATCAGGATCTCAATCTGTTCCCGATCACGATGCAATTGTCACGCGTGGAACGCAACAATTATGTCAATTTAATCCTGATTTTCAGGAATCCAGCCTTTTTTGCTGATCGCGCAAATAAATGTCCTTACAATGCGGCAAACTGATCCAGGGGGTACTTGCGGAGTGATTGACCCAAAACCTTGATAAAAAATGCAAAATAAATTCTATTGATTGCCGTTTCTCAGCAATTCATTTTTCTCCCGTTCACTCTGTAACAATCGCTCATACAGTTCCACTATTTTGTCCAAGGGGTTAATTTGCTGCGCAAATGAGACTGAGGCATTATCCCGTTGAGCAATCGATGTAGAGGATCCCTGCTCAAAAGTGTTTTCCCGGATGTTACTGATATTATAAATCGCTCTTTCCACATCAAAATCGCGGATTATTTCGGGAGATACGCCCAGTACACCGGCAATACGGGTCAACATATCATCCTCAATCTCTTCTTGCTGCTCGATCTTCGAAACCTCTGCCTGGCTAATCCCCAGATCAGATGCCAATGCTTCCTGCTTCATGCCAAAATACATCCGTACCCTCTGCACATTGCGGCCGATATGTCTTCCGTTTAATTTTTCAGTTGGTTCAGCAATCATTTTGTTCAAGTTTTTGGGGTGAATATTTCAGGCAAAAATAGTAAAATTCAGCCGGTAATCGGGAAAAACAATCAAAATTCTATTGATGCGGCCTTCTCAGACTGGAACTTGCTTGTATGCTTTCACGACCAATGTGGCAAACATCGTTCAATATCCTGTTGGAATTGATCCCTTCATCTCGGGGATCAATAAGCAATCGCGGATTGAATACAGGCAGTCAGTAGGCGAACGGACTGCCGATGCCATTCTGATGGATGACCGAGTTCCGGATCATCGACATCCGCTTCAACCGGCTGCGTAACTCTATCGACATATATTAAGAGATTTTATATAAATAAAATTATTAAAATAATTTATAATAAATTTGTTTAATTCTCTAAAAGTAAATATATTTGTGCCAGTTAATATAAAAATATAATATTACTTATTCCTGATCATCTGCAAATATAGAATTTATATGCATGAAAAACAATCACATAGAGGGTACATATTTTTTAACCAAAAGAGCCACGCATGCACACGCATCTTTCAGAATCTATTTCATGGGGATGCTTTTTTCCGGATGGGGGAATATGCGGTATAACCAATAAATTACATATTGCATATGCTTCGGGTAATTCTTGCCTCAATCGTTCTGACTGTTTCTGTTCACGGGAAGGATATGACTGTCAATCGTTCCGACGATGGTGGAAATGTGTGGTATGTGTCCAGCTTTGGCGCGAAAGGAGACGGCGTAAACAAGGATACCGAATCGCTGCAGCATGCAATTGACCACTGTGCCGGTGAAGGAGGGGGAGTCGTGGCTTTCTCGAAGGGCACCTACCTTACAGGAACACTCTTTTTGAAAAGCAATGTACATCTATTGCTGGAAGAAGGAGCAGAAATAAGGGGCAGTCAAGATAAAAGGGATTACATTCCCCTTCCTCAGAGGAATCATCTGAAGGAAAACTATTTTCTGATCTTTGCAGAAAATGCCAAAAACATTTCAATTACGGGCACGGGAATCATTAACGGATGCGGGGATACTTTCTGGGAAGAGGAGATGCTTTCCGAGTACGTCCGGAAACCCGGAGAGTGGAGACCCAGTGGCATGGTCGGATTTGTGAATTGCACAGAGATCTCTCTTCAGCGCTTGTCTCTGATCAACTCTCCCTGCTATACGGTTTGGGTAATGGGTTGCGACGATGTGGGCATTGACCGGATGATCATTCGGAACCACACGGATGGGCCGAATACCGATGGCATTGATATCGATTGTTGCCGGAGGGTGAGAATCACCAACTGCATCATCGAAGGAGGGGATGATGCCATCGCCATAAAAAGCGACAGCGGCCGCTTTGGTGAAGTACGACCCTGTGAAGAGATATTCGTTTCCGGGTGCATCCTGAGCTCCCCTCCTGCATGCGGAATAAGGGTGGGATACGAAGGCGATTCGCCTATTCGTAACTGTCTCTTTACAAACCTGAGCATTCATGATTCCCATCATGGGATCAATGTAATCAGCGTACTGCCTGATCCGGCTTATCCCTCTGCCATATACGAAGGGACAAAAATTGAGCATATCCGTTTCAATCAAATCCGGATGGAACGGATCATACAACCCATCTACATGTGGATGGGGAATGAAAAACCGCACCTACCCTTCCTGGGATACATGAGAGACATCCATATTGCTGATGTCAGCGCTGTCAATTGCGGGAACAGCTTCATTGGCAGCACGCTCCCCGGGAATAGCATTGAAGGGGTTTTTATAGACCACGTGCAGGTAATGGCAGGGGGGGATGCACCTGCTGTTTGCTATGCCAATGTGTGGGGAAGCCGTCATCCCTCTCTCCTCTATATCCACAACGTGAAAGGTTTGCGTTTAAAGCGCCTTTCACTCTGTATCGCTCCCGACTTGAAAAATTGGCAACATAAACTGCTCCTGGAAGATATAGGGGAACTCATCTGTAACGATCAGATTACTCCAAAACCATAACTTAATCAATATAAACCAGTCTTTAATTTAATGATTTAAAAAAATGAAAAGATTCAATTTCCCGGCTGTGCGATATCTCGCCTTGTTCGCAATGTGCATGATATCGCTGAGCATGATTGCTCAAAATATTACCCTGAAAGGGAATATTACTGATTCTAAGAATGAACCGTTGATTGGTGTAACGGTGATTGTAAAAGGAACCAACAATGGTACTGTTACGGACGTCAATGGAAATTATGTGCTGAACAATGTGCCGCCTGCAGGCAAGATCGAGGTGTCATACGTTGGAACCATTAAACAGATTATCCCGATCAATAACAGGCATCAGATCGATGTCGTTTTACTCGACGACACAGAGCTGCTCGATGAGGTGGTGGTGACGGCACTCGGCATCAAGCGTGATAAAAAGGCACTTGGCTATGCAATGCAGGAGATCAAAACGGACGGAATGACGGAATTGCGCTCGGAAAGTGTTGCTAACATGCTCCAGGGTAAAATAGCAGGTGTGCAGATTAATCAATCCACAACCGGTATGGGTGGGTCGACCCGTGTGGTGTTAAGGGGTACCAGTTCTCTGAGTGGCGCCAACCAGCCTTTGTGGGTCGTGGATGGTATTCCTGTCAGCGACAATCAGTCCGGTACCGCTAACCAGTGGGGTGGCGTTGATTATTCGGGTGCTGCATCTGAAATCAATCCCGAAAATATCGCAAGCATCTCCGTGTTGAAGGGTGCCAATGCCGCGGCCATGTACGGCTCCCGTGCACAGAACGGCGCCATCATCGTTACCACCAAGTCCGGTCAGAGCGGGGCTTTGAAACTTGAGTACAACGGAAATGTAAACTTCAGTCAGGTTTATAATGCATATAGTTATCAGAATGAATATGGTCAGGGATCCAACGGGACGTTCGCTTCCAGTGCCAAAGGCAGCTGGGGACCTAAAATGGACGGATCGGTGACGGTCAGAAACTGGAGGAATGAATTCTATGGCAACAGTGAGTATGCGGACTATGCTCTTCTGCCGCAGGATGATTATATCAAAGATTTTTACAGGGTCGGTGCCAACTACAACAATACACTGACCGCTTCCGGGGGTAGTGAAAACCTGGTGGCTCGTTTTTCTTTTTCCGACTCACGGAATCAGGGAATCACGCCGAATCATTCTTTGAATCGCCAGTATTATGATCTGAATACCCAGTTTTACAGCAGTTTTATTGACCTGGGCGTAAAGGTGAACTATATGATTCAGCGTGCTTCCAACCGTCCTGCCCAGGGTGAATACGGTGTGATGAAGACCCTGATCAACATGCCCCGCAGTATCAGGCTCGTTGATCTAAAAAATCCGGTCAGTCCCGGTGGGTACATCGTAAACTGGACCGGTCCCAATAATGAATACCTAAACCCCTATGCCCTCACCCTCCCGGCCAATGGAAACAGCGATGAGAGAAACAGGCTCACGGCCATGACGCATATGAATGTGAAATTTACCGACTTTTTAAAGCTCACGGGACGGGTAGGGATCGACTGGTACAATGATAAGATCAGAAATTATACAACCTATATCCAGACATCCACGACGGCCAATAATAACCAGTATTCCAATACCCAGGCTACCAACGAGGAGTTTAATGCAGACCTTATCCTCAACTATACCAAACAGTTTGATCACTTCGATATCACGGCCAACCTCGGCACGGCAGCAACTTATTATAAATGGAATAACCTGTCGGGATCATCCGGTATGTTCAATATCCCCTATTTGATTGCCCTGGCCAACGGCCGAAATCAGACAGTATCGGAGAGCTACTCCAAGAAAAGAGTGAATTCCGTGTTTGGGAATGCGTCGTTTGGATACAGAGGAATGGTTTATTTGGATATGACCGCCAGAAATGACTGGTCTTCAACGCTTCCCCCTGATAACTGGTCATATTTCTACCCCTCAGTCAGTTTGTCCGGACTTGTTTCTCAGATGGTCACTCTTCCCAGTCAGATCACTTTCCTGAAAGTGAGGGGGTCATGGGCAAAAGTAGGAAATGATACAAGGCCCTATATCCTGCACCATGTGTACAATCTGGGAAAAACGAACGGAGATATTCTTACTGCCGCCACCTCTTCCATTTTCCCGCTCTACAATCTCAAACCGGAGGAAACAAACTCTACCGAGTTCGGAGTGGAGATGAGAATGTTCGATAGCCGGTTGGGACTGGACGCTACCTACTATCATTCCAATACCATCAACCAGATACTCAACGTGAGCATGCCCGGATCATCCGGTTATGAGTATAAAAGCATCAATGCTGGGAAAATGACCAGCAATGGATGGGAGGTGATGCTCACCGGAACGCCGCTTCTTACAAAAGATTGGACCTGGGATCTCACCCTCAACTGGGGAATGAACCGCACCGAATGTGTTGAGCTGGATCCCTCGCTGAAGCGCTTCGTGATAGGTGAAACACGCGTAGGCAAAGTGGTGGTGGATGAAGGCGGTCGTTTCGGCGATATTGTATCCAAAGTGTACAAACGGAATGAAGAGGGTCGGATCCTGATTGGTGACAATGGCATGCCGATCACTGAAACAGAACAGGTACTCGGGAACATGACCCCCGATTGGACAGGATCACTGGGATCTTCGCTGAAATACAGAAACATCTCTTTTCATCTGCTTGCCGATGGACGCAAGGGAGGGGATTTTATTTCAACGACCGATATGTATGCACGCACTGCAGGCACATCTTCCAAAACACTGGAGGGTAGGAACGGAATGGTGGTCAGCGGCATTGTCCAGTCTACCGGAAAGGAAAATACCAAAACAGTGAATGCGGAGGATTATTACGCAAGCATCGGTGGCGCATACGGAGTGGGGGAAGAATTCCTGTATGACGCTTCCTATATCAAGTTGCGGGAACTCTCATTCGGTTACACCTTCCCTGCCGCATGGCTGCAAAATGTGCCGGTCAGCAGTGTGAAACTCTCGATTGTGGGAAGGGATCTCTTCTACATATACAAAAATGCACCGGTAAATCCGGAAGGCTCTTTCTCCCGTGAAGATTATGCGCAGGCGTTTGA
The DNA here is from genome assembly GCA_028709605.1 of Proteiniphilum sp. Classification (GTDB taxonomy): domain Bacteria; phylum Bacteroidota; class Bacteroidia; order Bacteroidales; family Dysgonomonadaceae; genus Proteiniphilum. Next base: position 8,860 of record JAQVWR010000045.1, on the reverse strand, counting down.
GTATGCTTCTTTACCCCCGACACGATCTTTCGGGTTCTCACTTAATGTTAAATTTTAATCAACGATACGAAAATGAAAAAGTTTATAAAATATATGGCCATTATGGGAGGATTACTCCTTCTGATACCGAATTGTACCGGGGAATTTGAGCAAATGAATCAAAATCCACTTGCAGCCAAGGAGGTGAGTCCTGCCCTGATCCTTCCCAAAATGCTCGATTACGGGTTTAACTGCCGTGCCTGGGAATATCAGGTAGGTGACAACCTGCACACGAACCTTTATGCTCAGTACTTAGCCAATACCGCCTCTTATTTTCCTTCTGATCGTTACGAATGGAAGGATGGATGGGTGAAGGATGGTTTCTGGCGCTCTTACTATGTCTATCTTTCCAAGAATCTGAATGAAGTGAAACAGATGATTGGTCATCATCCCGAATATGACAACATGTTCCAGGTGATGCGCATCCTCTCCGTTATGGGTGCGGCACGCACGACCGATTGTTTTGGTGATGTCCCTTACTTCGAGGCAGGACAGGGTATTATTGAACCCAAATATGATGCCCAGAAGGATATTTATTACGATATCTTTAAGGAGTTGACAGAGGCTGTCGCCGCGCTTAAGACGAACAAAGCAAATCAAAACACCTACGGAAGCCAGGATATTCTGTTTGGCGGAGATTTGACAAAATGGATCAAACTGGCCAACTCCCTGCGCCTTCGTTATGCGTTGAGACTGTCGTTTGTGGATCCGGGAAAAGCGAAGGCAGAAGGAGAGTCTGCATTGAAAGAAACATTGATGACCAGTAATGCGGATAACGCGGGCATCAAGAATAGCCAGGCCAATGCCGGACATTCTCTCTGGACCATCAGCTTCTGGAACGAGTTCAGGGTGAGCAAAACCATGATAGATATCATGCTGGGAGAGAGTGCGGTGAGCGATCCCCGTCTGCCTCTTTGGTTTAGTCAAACACAGAGTTATGCATACGGCACCGGTAATGTACAATATCAGGGTGTTCCCAACGGGCTGCCCGCCTCTGAGCTGACAGAACCGCAATTTGCGGCAGTGAATAACTCATGTGTCTGGGGGTTGTATGTCTATCCCGATTGGAACCAGCATCCCAAAGGAAGTGTCAAAGAGGGTACCGTACCTTCGGGAACCATCGTTAAGCCTCAGGTGATCATGAATTATGCCGAGGTGTGTTTCCTGAAAGCAGAGGCTGCCTTGAGAAACTGGAGTGGCGCCGGTGATGCAAAGCAGCATTACGAGGAAGGAATCAAAGCCTCTTTTGCCGAAGCAAGGGAGAAAGTGGATGCTTCCCTCTATACCACTGCGAATGACGATGCCTATATCCAGGGCGGAGCTGTCAAATGGATCAGCTCAAATGATTTTGAGTCGAAGCTGAAACAGATCATCACCCAGAAATGGATTGCGATCTACCCCAATGGCACGGAAGCTTGGACGGAGTTCCGCAGGACCGGGTACCCCGAATTCACTCCCGTTGTGCAGAGCGATCTCGATCTAATCAAAAAAGGAGAATTTATCAAGAAGTTTCGTTACATAGATGATGAAAAGCATCTAAACGGATATTCTAAAGAATCTTCTTTGAACAATGGAAAAGGTGATGGACAAAATGTCCGTGTATGGTGGGATACCGGCCGTTATAAATAATCATTGATTCACAATCAGATAGGATCTGAATATAAAAAATAGTATCTTTACTCCTGAATCTAGGACTATTCAGTGCAAGTTGTGGTTTTTCTTCACTTGTACTGAATAGTTTCTTGCGGATTGTATCATTCGCAATGTCTTTAAAAACAATTAATAAGATGAAACATCAATTTGCATTTTTGTTGGTATTGGCTGCCTTTTTGTTTGCCTGCCAAGCGAGAGAGAACCAGTCAGAGAAAACTACTGTGCCGGAAAACAGTGCACTCAGTCAAGATTTTTTTGATCCGGAAAAAGAGGGTTATGCCCTATGTTGGGAAGATCAGTTTAACGGATCGGCTTTAGACACCGCAAAGTGGAGAATAAGAGGAACAGGGCCGCGTCGCATCGGATATAACGATCCCTCGATGGTGTCCGTAAGCGATGGCTGCCTGAATCTGATGTATGACATCAAAAAAGACAGTATCATGGGGAGTGCCGTCGGCACATTTGAAACATTCAATACGACGTATGGCTATTTTGAATGCCGTGCCCGGCTACAAAAAGGAATGGGGCCCTGGGCCGCTTTCTGGATGCAGTCTCCCCTGATCGCACAGGGCGAAGATCCGGCCACTTTTGGTGCTGAGATTGATATCTTTGAATATTTCAAAGAATTGGGAGAAGACCACATGACGCATTGCGTGCATTGGGCGTATGGGCCGAATCAGAAGAGTGTTGGCCGGCTCGACAGTGATTACAGCGGGCTCTCTGAAGGATTTCATACTTTTGGTCTGGAATGGACACCGGAGAAGTATACCTTTTTTATCAACGGGCTCAAGTTTCATGAAATAGATGAGGGGATATCTCATATCGACCAATACATGATTCTGAGCATGGAGATACCGTCAACACTGGAGGGAATTAAGAATGCCTGTGCCCCCGATACTTTTATGGTTGACTATGTAAAAGTCTATCAGAAGCAGTAATTTCTGCCGATCAGTTTGTAACGGTTCTGTTGTTCTCATGAGAGCAAATACAGCAGAGCGGCATCGCCATGGAGGGATTTTAGAAAAAATAATTTGAACAATTTCGGTTCTGAGTTGTCTTTTTACTATAGACGAACCCAAAATGGCGGATGCCGTTACCGGTTTTCGCGGACAAATTATATGTTATGCTGCGCACCATTATTTTTGATGAACAGAACAAACCAAACAAACAGGAGAAACAGCAGCTGGCCGATTTCCTTCACGACCAGCTGGAACAGTACGGAGATCCCAAAAATCAGATCGAGAGAGCCATTGATTACTCCTTGAAGGAGTGTGACTCGTTCGGCGGCTTTGTGATGCTGCTGAAGGAGGAAGAGTCATTGCGCGCAGCGGTGGTGATCAACCGCACCGGCATGGACGGATATATCCCGGAGAACATCCTGGTTTATATTGCGGTGGATCGCAACAGCCGGGGGAGGGGGCTCGGAAGGAAGCTGATGACACAGGCTATTGCGCATGCCGAGGGAGATATTGCCCTCCATGTAGAGGCGCATAACCCGGCAAAGAAGTTATATGAGCAACTGGGATTCACCAACCCTTATCTGGAGATGAGGCTAAAAAAGAGCAAGGGATGGCTGAATTGATCATTGAAACAGAGAAGATCCGGGAGAATATCCGTACACTGAGCGATTACTTCCAACAGAAGGGAATCGACTGGAGCCTGATTACCAAGGTTTTCTCCGGCGACAAAGAATTTCTGAAGCAGATCCTTACCGACGAAGTGATCAGCAAGATCAACTCGGTGGGGGACTCCAGGCTCATCAGCCTCAAAAACCTTAAGGCGGTGAATCCTGCTATGCGCACCATCTACATCAAACCGCCGGCAGCGATCTACGCCGAGGAGGTGGTGCAATATGCCGATATCTCGCTCAACAGCTCCTACAGCACCATTCAGGCACTGAATGAGGCGGCGGGAAGGGCCGGGAAGATTCATCAGATTATCATCATGGTCGAGCTGGGGGAACTGCGTGAAGGGGTGAATCGCTATGATGTCATATCGTTCTACAAAAAAGTGTTCAACCTGCCCCATATCGAGGTGATTGGCCTGGGCTCCAACCTGGGTTGCATGTACGGCATTGAACCTACCTACGACAAGCTGTTGCAGCTCTCTCTCTATAAGAAGCTGATCTCCGATAAGTTTCACAAGAAGCTGAAATATATCTCCGGAGGGACTTCCATCACCCTGCCGCTGGTTGAACAGGGCAACATACCCTCAGACATCAACCACTTCAGGGTGGGGGAGGCGCCTTTCTTCGGGGTGAGTCCCCTGTACAACAAGCCGTTCAGAAATCTGCATACCGATACGTTTGCCTTTGAGGCCAACATCATCGAACTGGAAGAGAAGAAGATCGTGCCGGAGGGGGTGCTGAGCGACGCCAATATCGGTCACACCGCCGATTTCGAAGATTATGACGCCAGTGAGACCACCGTGAAGGCAATCCTCGATGTGGGGATGCTCGACGTGGACAAAGATGACATCGAACCGCTCGACAAGGAGGTGCGTTTCGTGGGCATCACCTCCGACATGATGGTGGTGGATATCGGCAAGAACCGGACCGCTAAAGGGGACAAGAAATATCGTGTGGGTGACCGTATCCGTTTTAAAACCAACTATATGGCGGTTGCCCGACTGCTCAACTCCCAGTTTATCAACAAGCGGTTTCTGGTTTGATATAATTTTGATTCCTTATTGAATGGTTTATGATGAAAACAGTCTGGAGAATGCTTCTCTTCGTGATGCTTATTGCCCTGTTCGGTTCCTGTTATCCGAATATACCTGTTGCATATCAGGTGCCCGACAACAATCCCACCTATGAGGTCGTTTATCTGTTCGAACATGACGGCTGTAAGGTGTATCGTTTTTATGATATGGGAAATTATGTGTATTTCACCAATTGCCGGGGTGATGTGACCAGTATCAGGAATGACACAACAGCTGTAAGGGTTTCCAACTCCATCCGGATCGCCGATGAAGATATTCGATGATTATTTCCCCGACAGGTATGCGGCTATGCCTTCCTGTTGTAAACGGTGCAAAGATATGGCTTTTGAATGTCAGGAAGAAGAGAAGGAGGAATGTACGGATGATTGAAAGTTTTTATAAGGTTCGTATGAACCTGTCAGGCTGCATCAATATCTCTCAGACATCGAAAATTAACATACAGTTGGCCATCCGTTTGTAAAAAAATATGTACTTTTGCATGCAATAAAAAACTAAAGGGTTACACTTATGTCATTTATTGCAGATAAAATCGCCTTCGAAGGTCTCACGTTCGATGACCTTCTCCTGGTCCCCGCCTACTCTCGGGTACTACCCCGAAATGTGGATCTCACCAGCCGTTTTTCGAGAAATATTACACTCAACATCCCCATGGTTTCCGCCGCGATGGATACCGTCACCGAAATCACGATGGCCATCGCCATCGCCCGTGAGGGAGGCATCGGCGTCATCCATAAGAACATGAGCATTGAGGAGCAGGCACGACAGGTGCGTGCCGTGAAGCGTGCCGAGAACGGCATGATCCTGAATCCCATCAGCATCACCCCCGACAAGACGGTGGCGGAGGCTCTGACCATGATGGCAGAGTATAAGATCGGTGGGATCCCCGTAGTGACCGACGGTAACTTTCTGGTGGGCATTGTGACCAACCGTGACCTCCGTTTTGAGAAATCGATGGAGAAGAAGATTGAAGAGGTGATGACCAAAGACAACCTGGTCACCACACGCCAGTCGGCCAACCTGGACGATGCTTCCGAGATCCTTCAGCTGCACAAGATCGAGAAGTTGCCGGTGGTGGACGGGGAGAACCGCCTGGTGGGACTGATCACTTACAAGGACATCACCAAGGCAAAGGATAAGCCTTTTGCCTGTAAGGATGAACAGGGCCGTCTGCGGGTAGCTGCCGGTATCGGGGTCACTGCCGACTCGGTTGAGAGGGCTACGGCACTGGTAGAGGCAGGTGTGGATGCTATCGTGATCGATACGGCGCATGGCCATTCGAAGGGAGTGGCAGAGATGCTGAAGCTGATCAAGAAGACGTTTCCGCAGATCGACGTGGTGGTGGGAAACATTGCCACGGCTGAAGCAGCCCGCTTTCTGGCCGATGCCGGGGCGGATGCCGTGAAGGTGGGCATCGGGCCGGGATCGATCTGTACCACCCGTGTGATTGCCGGGGTGGGCGTGCCCCAGTTGACGGCTATCTACGAGGTGGCGAGAGCACTGGAAGGAACGGGTGTGCCCCTGATTGCCGACGGCGGGCTCCGCTACTCGGGTGATATTGTGAAGGCGTTGGCGGCAGGAGGATCATCCGTGATGATGGGGTCCCTGCTTGCCGGCACGGAGGAGTCGCCGGGTGAGACTATCATCTTCAATGGCCGCAAGTTCAAGTCCTATCGTGGCATGGGATCGCTTTCAGCCATGCAACAAGGATCGAAAGATCGTTACTTCCAGGATGTGGAAGATGATATCAAGAAGCTGGTGCCCGAAGGAATCGAGGCGCGTGTGCCATTCAAGGGAACCCTGCAGGAGGTGATCTACCAGATGGTGGGCGGGCTGCGGGCCGGTATGGGGTACTGTGGGGCAGAGAACATAGCTCAGCTGCACGATGCCAAGTTCACTCGTATCACCTCCGCCGGATATGCAGAAAGCCATCCCCACGGCGTGATGATCACCCGTGAAGCGCCTAACTACAGCAAGGAGACCGAATAGTGGTTCGGTTGAAACATACCGGGAGGGATCCAGGGTATAAAAGAGGGACGGTTATTCAGTCCCTTTTTTCATGGGGACAAAGATATAGTCTCCATGCTCCGTAGTGCTGTAATGCGTTTCGCTTAACCGCTTCACTACGGTCATCAGTTGTCGTTCTCTTCCACCCAGGGGCAGCACCATCCGTCCCCCGATGCGCAGTTGTGCCTTCAGTTTCGGCGGGATCTCTTCCGGTGCGGCCGTGATCAGGATCTTATCGTAGGGGGCATGATCAGGCAGTCCCTCAAAACCGTCACCATGAAAGAGGTGAGGAGTGTAACCCAGTTTGCTGAGCGTTTCCTTCGCCTGCACATGCAACTCCCGGTATCGCTCAATGCTGTATACCTCCGCTCCCATTTCGCAGAGGATGGCCGCCTGATAGCCGCTGCCCGTACCGATCTCCAGCACCTTATCCCCGGGCAGCAGCTGCAGCAGCTCCGTCTGCCGTGCCACGGTGTAGGGCTGGGAGATGGTCTGCCCCGCCTCGATGGGCAACGGACGATCGAGATAGGCCATATCGGCCAGCGCCTCATCCACAAATACTTCTCTGGGAATGCAGGCAATGGCGGCCAGGACCCGTTCGTCCCTGATCCCTTTGCTTTGCAGCTCCCGGGCAAGTTTTTCTGCTTTTTCCAGTTTATGTGGGGATGAACGGGTCATACGGGAATCTGCTTTTTCTGGTTGTTGGTACACTCTCTGTGAGGTACAGGTTGCCGATAAGCTGTAGCACAGAGACACCATCCACAGCCACAGGATTATGCTTCTACGTGTGCTCATTGTTCAGGCTCCTTGGTTTGTCTGACAAACATAGCAAAAAATGCGGACATAACATTTATAATTGGTTAAAAGTCAAGCTTCTTATATTACTCGAAAATGTTGGTTTACAGAATAATTTTCTGTACTTTCGCAACGGTTGCAAACTTTGCAACCGTTCAGATGGAAGGTGATTCTGTGCACACTGGAGTATTGCTGCATTCTATGAACTGCCAACCGAAAAAAATCATGCACAATAAATTGAGGAGAAAAGGATGAGAACAGTTACTTTTGTCATACTTTTAGGAATCTTTTCAATGATACAACTTATGGGTCAGGAGAAAGAATGTGATACATGGGGATTGGTCTACAATTCAGTAGGAATGCTCCGCGCGGAACCGCGGCACGCTGCCGAGCTGGTTTCACAGGTTTTGCTCGGTACGCCGGTGAAGATACTGGAGCAGCAGGGTGCGTGGAGGAGGATACAGACCCCCGACCGCTACATCGGATGGGTGAGCGGCGCATTGCAACCGATGACGCCATCACAGCATCAGCAATACCTGCAGCTGCCGAAGGTGATCGTCACCGCACGCTCAGCATTCTCTTTTGAACAGGCAGACAGCAGTGCGCTGACGGTATCCGATCTGGTGGCAGGCGATATGCTGGAGGTTGTTGCGGCCGATAGCGGCTATTACAGGGTGCGCTATCCCGACGGCCGGGAGGCGTTTGTGAGAAAAACCGATGTAATGGAGGTATCCGACTGGCTGCAAGGCATTCGGCTGACCGGCGAGAGCATCGTGCAGACAGCTCTGCAGTATAGGGGCATTCCCTATCTTTGGGGGGGCACCTCTTCCAAGGGACTTGATTGTAGCGGATTCGTGAAGCAGGTCTATTGGATGCACGGCATCATCCTTGCGCGCGATGCATCGCAACAGGAGCATAGTGGCTGGCTGGTGGACGAGGAGGGTGATTTCAGCAATGCCCTCCCGGGCGATCTGGTTTTCTTTGGCACCAGGGCTGCCGATGAGGAAGGTGAGAAGGTGGTGCATGTGGGGATTTATCTCGGCCACAAGCGGTTTATCCATGCTTCCGACTATGTCCGTATCAGCAGTTTTGATCCTGCCGATGCGTTGTATGATGCGTTCAACGCAAATCGCTACCTCCGCACAAAGCGGATCATCGGTGAGGAGAACAGCGAAGGGATTGAAGAGCTGTCCCGCAATCCGTTTTATCGTTCATCCATCGCCTGTCAGCAGGCAATCTAACTTTCAAAGCAGTGAAACAGAACCGACGGCAATTTATAAAGAACTCGGCTATGGCTGTCGCCACACTGGCCGTGCCTTCTCTTTCGATCCATGCCAAAACCAATAAACGAATGAACAGTACTGCAAAGATGAAACTTTCCTGGACCCCTTACGACCTGCAGCTGAACCATACCTTCACCATCTCCGGCTTCTCCCGCAAAACCACCCCTGTTGTACTCGCCCGAATTGAGTATGATGGCTTGGTGGGATACGGAGAGGCATCCCTGCCCCCCTATCTCGGGGAGACACAGGCTTCCGTGATTGCATTTCTGAAGCAGGTGGATCTTTCTCCCTTCTCCGATCCTGCTCATCTGGAGGAGATCATCGCCTATGTCGACCGCATTGCTCCTCGCAATACAGCCGCAAAG
>JAQVWR010000010.1 GCA_028709605.1 Proteiniphilum sp. | reverse complement strand
CCCGACAATGTTTTTCCAACTGTCGTAGACCGAGTGGTCGAGCGGTTTTTTCTGTGAGAAGAGAGAGGCGGAAAAAAGGAAGCCGGCGATTGTGAGTGGTAAGATTCGATGCATAACTTTTCTGTTTTCATTAAGAGAGAAGCCCGCTTAAGGAGGCCTCTGTTGTCCGTACGAACAAAAATACAACTATTTTTGACAAAAAGTGTAAAGGAAAGGGAAGGATGCACATCCTCACCTTCCCAGTGTTTTATATCCGTATGAGCAGAGAAAACAGATATCAGATATTCCTTCCGGGAGTGACGACGCTTGCGGATATGAAAGCTGCCCTCCGGGAGGCAGGGTATGATCTGCTTATAGAGGAGGAAGAGGTTTCGTTTGAAAAGGTAGAACACCTCCGTAAAGAGAACTATATAAAGCTTCGTCGCGATACTGTCTGGGCAGTAGGGCTGGCTACACCCACGGCGATTATGGTCGGTATCGGGAAAGGTGCGGAGGAGGGTATCCTAATCAAGGATGCAGTGAGCCTGGAGACAGCGAAGAAGATCGATGTGGTGGTGTTTGATAAGACCGGCACCATTACAGAGGGGAAGCCGCAGGTGACGACTATCACCTGGTCGCTTGACGCCACTCCCCTGCACCGTGATATTCTTTACAGCACCGAGTACCACTCTGCACATCCCCTGGCCGATGCCATCACGGCAGAGCTGAAGGAAACAAGCACCCTCCTTGACGATGTCTGCGTAACACAGGTGAGTGGAAAGGGTATGGAAGGGACCTATGAGGGTGAGACCTATTATGTCGGCAATCTGCAATATCTGGCATCCAGAAATGTTGTGGTCCCTGCCAACCTGAAACAACAGGTTTACCTTGAGGCAGATGCGGCACATACCGCTTGCCTGTTTGCCGACAAGGGAATAGCGCTGGGAGTGGTGGGCATCACCGACAAGATGAAACCCGGCTCGAGGGAGGCGATTGCAGAACTGCACATTATCCGGCTACGATCCCTCCGGCCGGGCGGTTGGTCAGAATCGGAATCCCCAGTACCTGCTCTACATACTGGAAATAGTAGAACAGCTTGTGATTCAGCTCAAAGCCGTAATTGACCCCCGGTTCGTACCCCATAATGGGCTGAAAGAATGATCTTCTTCGGGGATGGGTTGCCAAATTATTCCATTCCGATACATATTGCCGGTTCCACTGCTCGTAGTACTGTTGGGAACGGTATCGGGCCGGAGCGTTCTGAAGCATATACCATGATTCAAAGCCCGCATCGAACACGATCAGTTCATATGCGACAGAATCTTCCTCAGCTGTATTTCCGTTCGGTTCTATCCTGACCATCCCTTTTGGCCCGGAGCAGGCAGCAAGGAGTGCTGCGACTGCGAAAAAATAGATTGTCTTTTTCATGATCGTTTCATGCTTTTCCGTTTGACATAGAGTATTCGGCTTGTACACCGTGCACGGATGATGTTGGCCTGACGTGACGGACGACGTCAGACAAGCACATTCGTACACCAAAGATAATGGATTCTTTTGTTCAAATTGAACAAGACGGATGAAAAAAATAATGTTAAAAAACCGGGAATAGTTGCATTTTATGGTAGGAATTGATTCCTTTGCAAATCATTATTAGCAAAATGAACAATCAGATATTAAACGGATATTGGTGGCGCTGCTTACAACTCACAAGGTCGTAAGGAGTAGCATCGTGCGTTTATAGAAGATTCAAATCATATAAAAAGCCTGTCGCAATCCTGCGACAGGCTTTTTGGGTTTTGTGAGGTGCTGTCCGAAGAGCCGGCTTTAAGGTTGCCGGCAGCCTGCAGGACCGACAGAGAGAAACAATTAAATGACTGATGATATGCAAACATTATCCATTGATGAGCGAGGGTATTACGGGGAGTTCGGCGGCGCTTACATCCCCGAGATCCTGCATAAGTGCGTAACCGATCTGCGGGAGTCCTACCTGCGGATCATGGAGAGTGAACGCTTCCGGGCAGATTTCGATGCACTGCTGCGCGATTATGTGGGGCGCCCCTCACCGCTCTACCTCTCCCGCCAGCTCTCGGAGCGCTTTGGAGCAAAGGTCTATCTGAAGCGGGAGGATCTCAATCATACCGGGGCACACAAGATCAACAACACCATCGGACAGATCCTGATCGCCCGCGAGATGGGCAAGACGCGGATCATTGCCGAGACAGGCGCCGGTCAGCACGGTGTCGCCACTGCCACCGTCTGTGCGCTGATGCAGATGCCCTGCACCGTTTACATGGGCAAAACCGATGTGGAACGACAGCAGGTGAACGTGAAGAAGATGCAGATGATGGGTGCCACGGTGGTGCCGGTCACCTCGGGTAACATGACACTGAAGGATGCCACCAACGAAGCGATCCGCGACTGGTGCAGTCACCCTGTCGACACCCATTACATCATCGGCTCCACTATCGGGCCGCATCCTTACCCCGACTTAGTGGCCCGGCTGCAGTCGGTGATCAGCCGTGAGATCAAAGTGCAGCTCACCGAGAAAGAGGGGCGCGACTACCCCGACTGGCTGGTGGCCTGCGTGGGAGGGGGCAGCAATGCCGCAGGTACCATCTATGAATACCTCAACAATGATAAGGTACGCATCTTGCTGGCGGAGGCGGGGGGAAAAGGGGTGGAGAGCGGTGAGTCTGCTGCCACGATCCATCTCGGTAAAGCGGGTGTGTTGCACGGTTGCCGCACGCTGCTGATGCAGAATGAGGATGGTCAGATCACGGAGCCTTATTCCATCTCTGCCGGCCTCGACTATCCGGGCATCGGCCCTATTCATGCCTACCTGGCACAGATTAAACGGGCTCAGGTGCTGGCTATCACGGACGATGAGGCGCTTCGTGCTGCCTACGAGCTTACCCGACGGGAGGGGATCATCCCTGCACTGGAGTCCGCCCATGCCCTGGCGGCACTGGAGAAGGTTTCCTTTGCTCCCGGCGAGGTAGTGGTCCTCACCCTGTCGGGCAGAGGGGATAAGGACCTGGAGACCTATTTCAGGTATGAAGACCAATTTGCTTTATGATGAAGCGGTCAGCGATCAGCTTTCAGCAATCAGTAATCAGCTAAAAAATCAACCTTATGCAATACAAATATCAAATAAATCGCAAAACGATGATGGGCGACCTCCATACCCCGGTAAGCGTCTATCTCAAGGTGAGGGACAGTTTTCCTCAGTCGGCACTGCTGGAGAGCTCCGACTTCCATGCCGGCCAGAACAGCATCTCCTACCTGGCTCTCAAGCCGATCGCCCGCATTGAGGTGAACCGGGGCGTATGCACCTCGCTGTTCCCCGACGGTGAGGAGGAGCAACAACCGCTCTCCGAAATGTTCACCGTCTCCGATGCGTTGAACCGCTTTATCGCCCGTTTTGAGGTGAAGGGTGACGAGCTGCAGCAGTGCGGCCTCTTCGGCTATACCACCTTCAACTGCGTAAAGTACACCGAGCACATCGCCATCAGGGAGAGCCGTGAGGAGCGCAACGATGCCCCCGACATGCTCTATATCCTGTTCAAGTATGTGTTGATGTTCAACCATTTCACCGATGAGATCCATCTGTTTGAGCTGCAGGGGGAACAGGAGGTGAGCAGCCTGGTAAAGGTGGAGTCGCTGATCAGCCAGCGCAATTTTGCCACCTATAACTTCTTCACCGAAGGGGAGGAGCGGAGCACCATCACCGATGAGGAGTTCAAGGGATATGTACGACAGGGGGTGCAGCACTGCCTGCGGGGCGACGTCTTTCAGATCGTCCTCTCCCGCCGCTTTATACAGCCCTTCTCGGGTGATGACTTTAAGGTGTACCGTGCACTGCGCTCCATCAACCCGTCGCCTTACCTCTTCTATTTCGATTTCGGCGGATTCCGTATCTTCGGCTCCTCCCCCGAGACGCACTGCAAGATCAGCGGCCGGCAGATCAGCATCGACCCCATTGCGGGAACGACAAAACGCACCGGCAACCACCAGGAGGATAGGAAGGCGATGGAGTTCCTGCTGAACGACCCGAAGGAGAACGCGGAACATGTGATGCTGGTGGACCTGGCACGCAACGACCTGAGTCGCCATGCACACGATGTGAAGGTGGACTTCTACAAGGAGCCGCAGTTCTACTCGCATGTGATCCATCTGGTATCACGCGTTACCGGCACGCTTAACGTGGCGGCCGATCCCCTCAAGGCTTTCTTTGATACCTTCCCGGCCGGCACTCTCTCGGGTGCACCCAAGGTGAGGGCAATGCAGCTGATCTCTGAGATCGAATCGCATAACCGCGGTGCCTACGGTGGTTGTATTGGGTTCATCGGTCTCAACGGCGACATCAATCAGGCGATCACCATCCGTACCTTCGTGAGCCGCAACAACGAGCTTTGGTACCAGGCCGGCGCGGGCGTCGTCTCACAGAGCAACGACGAGTATGAGCTGCGGGAGGTGAACAGCAAGCTGGGAGCCCTCAAACGGGCCATCGACAAGGCAGCCACCCTCTATAATAGTTAATGAATCATATGATGATGAAAAAGATATTGATATTCGACAATTACGACTCCTTCACCTATAACCTGTTGCATGCGGTACAGTCGTTGGGTCATACCGATGTGGATGTGATCCGCAACGACAGGATGACTCTGGAGGAGGTGGAGCGATATGACAAGATCATCCTCTCTCCCGGTCCCGGCTTGCCCGAAGAGGCGGGGTTGCTGCTGCCACTCATTGAGCGGTATGCCGACAGCAAAAGCATTCTGGGTGTCTGCCTCGGTCATCAGGCAATCGGGCAGGTGTTCGGTGCCCGGCTGGAGAACATCCCCGTCGTCTTTCACGGGGTGCAGACACCGATTCGTTTCGTCGCGGACGATTATCTCTTCACCGGCCTTCCGGAAGAAATAGAGGTGGGACGCTACCACTCCTGGATTGTTTCTAAAGATAATTATCCTTCTTCTCTGGAGATCACCGCCGTGGACCGCGCAGGTTACATCATGGCGATGAGGCATCGTACGCTCGATCTGCACGGAGTGCAGTTCCACCCCGAGTCGATCCTCACCCCCGAGGGCACGGCCATTATTCGCAACTTTCTCGATCATCCCCTTTTTCCGCAACCCTGAATAATAAGAGCATGAAAGAGATCCTATACCAACTATTCGATTATCAGTACCTCACAAGGGAACAAGCCAAAGAGGTGCTGTTCACCATTGTGAAGGGTGATGTCCCAGAGACACAGATCGCCTCGCTCATCACCTCCTTCTTGATGCGCAGCATCTCGGTAGATGAGATCCTCGGCTTTCGCGATGCACTCCTCGAGATGCGGGTACAGGCAGACCTCTCCGACTATGATCCCCTCGATATCGTGGGTACCGGCGGCGACGGCAAGAATACCTTCAACATCTCCACCACTGCCTGCTTCGTGGTTGCCGGAGCAGGCTATCCCGTGGTGAAGCACGGCAATTACGGGGCTACCTCCATCAGTGGGGCGAGCAACGTGATCGAAAGTCTCGGGGTGCGGTTTACTACGGACAACAACCGGCTTCGCCGAAGCCTTGATGACTGCGGGCTGGCTTATCTCCACGCACCGCTGTTCAGTCCCGCGCTGAAAGCAGTGGCCCCGGTGCGGAAGAGCTTAGGTGTGCGCAACTTCTTCAATGTGCTGGGGCCGCTAGTGAACCCGGTGCAGCCGCGCCATCAGATGCTGGGGGTCTATAATCTTGCCATGTCGAGGCTTTACAGCTACATCTACCAGGCGGAGAACAAGCGGTTCAGTATTGTGCACAGCCTCGACGGCTATGATGAGATCTCCCTCACCGGCCGTTTCAAGGTGGTGTCGAACATGGGGGAGCAGCTTTTTATGCCGGGTGACCTGGGTTTCAGCCCGGTGGCGCAGGAAGCGCTCTACGGCGGGGATACCCCCGAAGAGGCCTCCCGCATCTTCCACAGGGTGCTGCACGTCGAAGGAACGGAGGCACAGATGAATACGGTGTTGGCCAATGCCGCTTTCGGCATACAGACTATTGAGCAGGAGAAGCCCATCGGCGAGTGTCTGGAGATCGCGAAAGATGCCCTCTATGGAAAAAAAGCACTGTATGTGTTGGAGAAATTTACGGAAATCAACCAATAAAATATGAGCCCCGGCATCAGCATTCAAAAGATCTCGGCTGACCACTGATTGCTGATCGCTGACCGCTGAAAACTAAAAACTAAAAACTATGCAAGATATACTGGAAGAGATCATCGCGCACAAAATAAAGGAGGTGGCACGACGGAAAGAGGAAACACCTTTTTCTATTCTGGAGAAAAGGGTGTCGGCAGAAACGATTCCCTTTCATTCGCTGAAAACTGCATTGGAACAGTCATCTACCGGTATTATCGCCGAGTTCAAGCGGCGTTCCCCCGGCAAGGGGTGGATTAACCGGCTGGCGGAGGTAACAACTGTGGCGAAGGCATATGAAGCCGCAGGGGCGGCAGCATTGTCGGTGCTGACCGATGAGCCCTACTTTGGCGGCACACGGGCCGACCTGTGTGCAGCAACGAAGAACGTGACCATCCCGGTGATGCGGAAAGAGTTCATCGTTGACGCGTACCAGATCTATGAAGCCAAATGCTCGGGTGCCAGCGCGATCTTGCTGATCGCCGCCGCCATCACGCGGGAAGAGTGCAGGCGCTTTACGGAGCTGGCTTACCAGTTGCAGTTGGAGGTGTTGCTGGAGCTGCACGATGAGCGGGAGACAGAATACATCACTCCGCTCAACCGGCTGATCGGCATCAACAACCGTCATCTGGGCAGTTTTGTCACCGACGTGCACAAGTCGTTTCGGATGATCAGCCTCCTGCCGAAGGAGGCGTTGCTGATTTCCGAGAGTGGTATCTCCGATCCGATGATCGTGCGGGAGCTGCGTGATGCCGGCTACCGGGGATTCCTGATCGGCGAGCATTTTATGAAGAGCGAAGATCCGGGGGAGTCGCTGAAAACATTCCTGGGAGAAATTGATAGGTTAGTAGGTTAGTAGGTTTGTGGGTTGGAAAGTTCGTAGTTTATGGTTCAATAATAAGAAGCTTAAAGCTTATTGCTAATAGCTTGCAGCTTATATCAAAAAATTATGATCATCAAAATATGCGGCATGCGGAATGCAGACAATATCCGGGCGGTGGAACAGCTGGGTGCCGACTGGATGGGTTTTATCTTTTACCCGGGCTCGCCGCGTTATGCCGGTAATCAGCTTACCTATCTCCCTGAACGGATGAAAAGGGTGGGGGTGTTTGTTGATGAAGCGCCTGAGAAGGTGACGGAGCTTGCTGCACACTATCGGCTGCAGCTTCTGCAACTGCATGGCAGTGAGCCTCCGGACGTTTGCAGGGCTTTTCGGCTTCAGGGATACCGGGTGATCAAGGTGTTCGGTGTGGAGAGCGGAAAACCTTTCCCCGCGGAGCAGATACAACCGTATGAGGGGAGCTGTGACTTCTTCCTTTTCGACACGGGTACCCCGCAGTACGGTGGTTCCGGTAAAAAGTTCTGCTGGGAGCTGCTCTCAGACTATCGGGGGAAGACCCCTTTCCTGCTGAGCGGGGGCATCACGCCGGATGATGCGGATGCCGTCAGGGCGTTCTCCCATCCGCAATTTGCCGGCATCGATCTCAACAGCGGTTTTGAAACCGCCCCGGCGATGAAGGCTGTTGTCTTATTAAAATTATTTTTATATCAAATCAGACATGAACAGGATTGACCAACTATTTCAACAAAAAAAGGAGCATATCCTATCGGTTTATTTTACGGCGGGCTACCCTTCCCTCGATGACACTGTGAAGGTAATGCAGGCGCTGGAGGAGGAGGGCGTGGACCTGATCGAGATCGGGGTGCCCTTCAGCGATCCGATGGCCGACGGCCCGGTGATACAGGCATCGGGGACACAAGCGCTGCACAACGGCATGAGCGTGAAGAAACTCTTCAGCCAGCTGGCGCAGGTACGTGCCACGGTTACCGTGCCGCTGGTGCTGATGGGTTATCTGAACCCCATCCTGCAGTTCGGCTTTGAGAACTATTGTGCTGCAGCACAGCGTTGCGGCATCGACGGGCTGATCATCCCCGATCTGCCCTTCGCCGAGTATATGGAACATTACAAGCCTGTTGCCGACCGGCATGGGCTCCATATGATCATGCTGATCACCCCCGAGACTTCCGAGGAGCGCATCCGGCTGATCGACGATCATACCTCCGGCTTTATCTATATGGTTTCCTCTGCATCGGTTACCGGGGCGAAAGAGAGCTTCGGCGAGAGCAATCTGGCCTACTTCCGGAAGGTCAATGGCATGGGACTGCAAAACCCGCGGCTCGTCGGCTTCGGCATCTCCAACAGGGCGACCTTCGAGGCTGCCTGCCGCGAAGCGTCGGGCGCCATCATCGGCAGCCGCTTCATCTCTCTGCTGGGCAGCGAGCCATCGATTGCGGAAGCCGCGAAAAAACTGAGGGAAGCGATTCGCTGATCCTGCATATTCAAAAAAATCCCGTACATTTGCTGCCACATTTTTTCATGGTTACAGTATTAAGGGATCAGATAAATGCCATTTCAGTCACATATCGGTGAGATAGCCTCACTCCTAACTGCCGTTTGCTGGATGCTCAGCGCCATCTTCTTCGAGAAAGCTGGTCGCCGCACCGGCTCACTGTCGGTGAACATCATTCGCATCTTCCTGGGGATACTCTTTCTGGGAATCACCACCCTCTTCACCCGCGGGATGTTCTTCCCAATGGATGCCAATGCCTATAACTGGGCATGGCTGGGTCTCTCCGGTATCGTTGGTTTCTTTCTGGGCGATCTTTTACTTTTTAAGTCTTATATACTGATCGGCTCAAGAACCTCACAGCTGGTGATGAGCCTTGCCCCGATGATCACCGCTGTCATCGGCTGGTTCTTCCTGCAGGAGATCCTCTCACTGAAAAGTATCGCGGGGATCGTAGTGAGCGTAACCGGCATCATGATTGCCGTGGCCGGTAAGAACCTGAAGCTGAATATCCCTCTGCGGGGCTTTCTATACGCGTTGGGAGGTGCACTGGGACAGGCAGTGGGATTGATTCTGAGTAAGAAGGGGATGGGTGACTATGACCCGATTGCAGCTACCCAGATCAGGGCCATCTTTGGTTTTGTTGCTTTTGCCCTGTTGGTAACCTTTGTGGGCCGATGGCGGCGCGTGTTCATGACGTTGCGCGATAACACGGGGATGAAGGCGATCACGATCGGTACTGTTTTCGGACCCTTCATAGGGGTATCCCTCTCGCTCTACGCGGTGCAGCACACCGAGACAGGGATTGCCTCCGCGCTGATGGCGCTGACACCTATCTTTATCATCATTCCCACCGCCATCATGTTCAAAGAGAAGATCACAGCCCGTCAGGTGATTGGGGCAGTGATCAGCATTGGTGGAGCGACCATTTTCTTTTTGTAGGCAAGATCGTTGTCATCTTCTGGGAATCCTGTTTTCTCCTCCCGGAAACGGGGGAATATGGATTTGTGCCGTTGCGGTTGATACGGCACCCACAACACCGATGCCGTTGTGTACATTGCTGTAGGTCTTTTATTCGATTGTGATCGTTCTCTTCTCCCTGTTGCTTTGAAAGGCCAGCTCGATGATTCGTATCACGTTGCGTGCCTCTTCCGGCTTTACTGCCAGCTCCGCCTTGCCGTTGATGGCGTCGCGCAGGTTGATGAAGTAGTCGCGGTAATCGCCCGGCTCGCTCTCTACTTTTCCCTGGAACTTCACCCCTTTGTACTCGGCGTGGATTGTTCCCCAGATGCTCTCCGGCTCACGTCCCCACTCTTTTCCCTTCGGGATGGCTCCCCCATCGAGGGCAGCTTCCTGCACATCCAGTCCGTACTTGACGAACGAACCGTTGGTGCCGTGCAGCAGATAGGTGGGTCCCGGGATACGGCAGATCATGCCCGACTTGAGGGTGGCTGTGAAGGAGGGGTAGTGCAGGCGCACGTCGAAATGGTCATCGGCTTTCGCCCATTCACGCTGCATGTTGATCTCAGCCGTTACCGCCTCCGGCATGCCGAAGAACCAGAGAGCCTGATCGATCAGGTGAGAGCCCAGATCGTAGAAGATACCGGATCCGGGTAGCGGCTGTTCGCGCCAGGCACCGCCAGGGCGGGGATCGGCACGATACCGGTCAAAATGGGTCTCATAGTCGACGATCTCCCCCAGCAGCCCGCTGTCGAGCAGTTTTTTCACCGTTCGTGTATCGCTGGTAAAGCGGCGGTTGTGGTATGCCGTGAGGATCTTCTGCTGTCTGTGGGCGATCTCTATCAGTTCATCGGCTTCCGACACGTCGACGGTAAAAGGTTTCTCCACCACCACATGCTTGCCCGCCAGCAGGGCTTCGCGCGACCAGCGGAAGTGGTCGGTGTTGGGTGAGGTGACGATCACCAGGTCGATCTCCGGATCATCGATGATGCTTTTTCCGTCGGGGACGACAGCCGTGACCGGGTAGCGTTCTTCAATCATTGCGATGCTTGCGGGGCGGGAGGTGCTGATCTTAGTCAGGTCGTATCCCTCCACCACGTCGATAAAGGGGGCATGAAATACCCGGCCGGAAAGGCCGTAGCCGATGATGCCCGTGCGGATGTTGGTAGACATAGGTTCTCTTCTGTTTGAAGGATTAGCACCCAAAGATAGTGATTTTTTGATGATCCTGGGTTGTTTTAACTTTCTATGCGCTTTGGGTTTTCTCCAGAAGGAATTTCATCAGCTTCTCGGTTGCCAGCGCCCGGTGACTGATGCTGTTCTTCACCTCGTTCCCCAGTTCGGCGAAAGTGTGTGTATCTCCTTCGGGCACGAAGAGTGGGTCATAGCCGAAGCCGTCATTGCCCTTTTTCTCGCGGGTGATGGTGCCGTTGATGACTCCTTCAAACAGATGTACCTCTCCGTCGCAGATCAGTGCGATTACCGTGCGGAAGCGTGCGTTGCGGTGATCGTGTCCGGACATTTCGGCAAGCAGCTTGTCCATGTTGTCTTCCGCCCGGCAGGCTTCCCCCGCATAGCGTGCCGAGAAGACACCGGGAGCGCCTTGCAGTGCCTCCACTTCCAGGCCGGTGTCATCGGCAAAACAGTCATAGCCATATCGCTCCTGCACGTAGGCAGCCTTTATCATTGCGTTCTCATCGAGGGTGCTGCCTGTCTCATCAATCTCCTCATTGCAGCCGATATCAGAGAGGCTGAGTATCTCCAGTTGTCCCTCCGCGATCTTACGGATCTCCTCCAGTTTATGCCTGTTGTTGGTGGCAAATACGATCTTTTTCATCTTTTTCGAATTTTTTGGGCTCGTTCCCTTTCCCGTTGTTTGAGCAGCGCTTCTCGTCTGTGTGCTCTCTCCTTCAGCTCCTTCTCCCGCTGGCGGATCCTCTCTTCCTGCATCCGCTCCTTCTCTTTCAACTGTTTCTCCCTGATTTTGCCGGATGATGGTTCCTGCGTTTGCTGCAGCACTTTTTGGGCATTTTGCTCCAGTTTCCGCAGCAACGCATCGGGAGTGAGTTGTTCGGTTTCTCTGGCAGACGGGATCCCCTTGTGGGTCTCCTCACCTGGTGCTTTTCCGCGAGAGGAACGAGGATCCAAAGGTACAATCTTTTCCCGTGCAGAATCGCTTGCGGATAGAGGGGCAGCAGCTGGTCGGTGAAGGTACGGGACTGCTCCTCCAGTATTTGATGATAAGCTTGTTCGGCGTTGTAATAGATGTTGTATCGGGTTGTGAGCTCGTGGAAGGCACGCGTGGAGGCATTGTTCTTCCCCGTGGTACATCCTGTGCAAAGAAAGAAGAAGAGAAGTAGGGAAGAAATGAATCCTGTGTAGCTGATGACCTGCCTTTTCACCTTGTTGA
Source organism: Proteiniphilum sp. (assembly GCA_028709605.1). GTDB lineage: Bacteria > Bacteroidota > Bacteroidia > Bacteroidales > Dysgonomonadaceae > Proteiniphilum. Next base: position 44,444 of record JAQVWR010000010.1, on the reverse strand, counting down.
TACCCGTTGTACGTTTCTGATATATAACTGCGTAATACGGGTTTTATTGTTTTGCGAGAGCTTTTATTCCTTTTGCGATGAAAAAGATCACGATCAGCACAAAGATGATGAATGCACCGGAAGGAACGTTCAGATAGTAGGAGAGCAACAGTCCGGCAACACAGCCGACAAGGCTGAAGAAGATGGAGAGGACGATCATCTTCGCGTAGTTCACTGTGAAGAGGTTGGCGGTCATCTGGGGTACGGTGATCAGCGACATCAGCAGGACGATTCCTACCAGCCGGATGCTCAGCACGATGGTGACGGCAATAAAGAACATCATGGCATACTCAATGAACAGGGCAGGCAGGCGCCGGGTGCGGGCAAACTCGCTGTCGAACGATACCGAAACGATGGCGTGGTAAAAAAAAACAAAGAAAAGCAGCAGGAGGAACGACAGGGTGAGCAGTGCCGCCAGGTCGGTCCGCGTGATGGTGAGGATGTTGCCGAAGAGATATTCCGACAGGTTTGGAGCATATCCCGGGGTGAGGAAGGTGAGCAGGATGCCGAGCGCCATGCCGAACGACCAGAAGACGGCGATGGCGGAGTCTTCGCGAACCCCCTGCTTATGCGAGAGCCACTGAATGCCGAAGGCCGACAGCACCGAGAAGATCATAGCCGAGAGGATGGGAGGAAAGCCGAAGAAGAAGCCGGCACCCAGTCCGCCGAAAGAGGCATGAGTGATGCCTCCGCTGATGAATACCAGTCGCCGGGTAACCACATAGGTGCCGATGATTCCGCAGGCGATGCTGGCAAGCAGAGCGCCCAGGAGGGCGTTGCGGAAAAAGGTATATTGAATCAGTTCCGGGATATTCATCATCTCTCGGCAATCAGGCGTGTATATTTTGGGCTCTCAGATCGTTTACGATCATCAGCACTTCATCTTTCAGCTGATCGGGGAGTTCGATCTCTCTCATTTGCAGGCTTCTGATCCAGCGGGGCTTCTCTTCGTCGAGCACCGAATAAAATACCTCCCGGAACTCATCAGCTTCCTCCGCGGTGTACCGGTCCGATTCGCGGTTGCGGTATTTGTCCAGCTCTTCGTCGTCGAAGTATTCGGTCGGTTCGGCAAAAGCGGCAATCAGGCTGTCTTTTTCACACACCTCGTGTGCTCCGCAGCAGCCGTTGCTGCTGCCCAGGTCGATGGGAGGGGCAGGGGTCTCCCGCTCACGAGTGTTTCCTTTTTTGCGTTGTAAGGCATTGGAGAGGGTGAGCGCGATGACAAAGAAGGCGATGAGGGCGATAAAGAAATAGACACTTTGCATAATCGGTTTATTTTGAGTGAATAGCGAATCCCGCCTGTTTCAGATCTTCCCAGAAGGAGGGGTATGACTTGGTGACCACCATCGGGTCGTTGATGGTCAGCGGATGGGATAGGATCGCTCCCGGTGCCATTGACATGGCCATGCGGTGGTCGTTGTAGGTGTCGATCGCGGGTGCCTCCTCCGGGAAACAGCGTTCGCCATCCCACTCCAGCATGCCGGTACCGTTTTCGCGAAGTATAAACCCCATTTTCTTTAACTCGTTGATCAGCGCCTGTATACGGTCGGTCTCCTTGATCTTCAGGCTCTGTGTGCCCGAGAAGAGGAACGGAATGCCCTTGAAGCAGCAGGCGGCGGCAAAGGTCTGGGCCAGATCCGGCTCCTGCACGAAATCGTGGAAGAATTTTTTTGCTTTTCGTTTCACGTGGCGGATGAGGATGCCGTCGGCAGCCGATTCCGTCTCTACCCCCAGATCGGAGAAGAGGTTGGCTACGTTCGCATCGCCCTGGAGGCTCTCTTTTCTCAGGCCGGGCAGCATCACCTCTGCCCCGGGCAGCAGGGAGACGATCTCATACCAGTAGGATGCCGCCGACCAGTCTTTCTCCACCGTGTATTCCACGGCTGTGTATTTCTGCGGTTTGACCGTGATTCTGTTTTCCTCCCATTTGGTATGGACACCGTAATCCTTCATCATGCCGATGGTGAGATCGATATAGGGTTTGGAGATGACCTGTTGCTCAATATTCATGATCAGTCCTTTCTCCATCAACGGAGCAATCATCAGCAGTGCAGAGATGAACTGCGAACTGATGTTCCCGGCCAGAAAGACCTCTCCTCCCTTGAGCTCTCTTCCCCTGATCCTGAGAGGCGGGAATCCCTCCTTTTCCAGGTAGTCGATCTCGGCACCCAGTACAATCAGTGTTTCCACCAGCGGATGAATGGGTCGTTCGTGCATTCGCCGGTTGCCCCTGATGATCCATTCCCCTTCCATTCCTGCCAGGAAGGCGGTCAGAAAACGCATGGCCGTGCCGGCACCCTTCACGTCGAACAGATTGGAGTCGGAGTTGAATGAATCGATGATCACCCGGGTATCTTCACAGTCCGACAGGTTGTGAACCGGGATGGAGCTGAGACTTAATGCATTCAGGATGAGGGCCCTGTTGCTGATGCTCTTCGATGCAGGGAGATGTACCGTGGTGCGTACCGTATCGGGGGGGCTTATTGTATATTGCAGTTGCATTACGGGGCGTTTTTTTCTACAAAAATAATATTTTAAAATGAAGGGGCGGCTGTTTCTTTTGTCTTTTAGCTTGTTTAAACTCCTTTATGTTTTTTTCTGCCTAGCAGCCGCAGAATCGGTTTTTTTCTGTTTCGGGAAGGGTTATCCCGTCAGCCCGTAGAGAAAGATGGCCAGGATGGCAAGGGGGGCAATGTAACGCAACAGAAAGATATAGAGCTTCAGAAAACCGATACCGATCTGCAATGATCCCTGCAAGGATCGCCACCAGCGTATCAAGGACAGAGACCTGTACGACTGTCTGGGTTAAGTTGATGTGGTTGTTGAAGTAAGATCCGTAGGTGATCATGCATCCCATCCCGATGGAGCGGCCACCATTCCTATTTTCGAGGCAAAGGTTACTCTGTTCTCTGTCATGGGTGTCAGTGCGTCACATGCTCCATTCCACCCCCTCCTGGGTGTCCTTTATCTCGATGCCGGCAGCTTTCAGCCGGTCCCGTATCTTGTCGGAGGTGCTCCAGTCCCTGTTCTCACGGGCTGTCCTGCGGATATCCAGGATCAGGGCCATCAGCTCTTCCATTACTTCATTGCCGGCACCCTGTCTGGTTTCGTCGAGCAGGCCCAGCACCTCGAAGATGAAGGTGTGCATCACTCTTTTGAGTTGTTGCAGATCGTTGGCAGTGAGGCTCTCTTTCCGGTCTCTGGCCGAATTGATGATGCGCACCGCGTCAAAGAGATGGGCGATCAGCACCGGGCTGTTGAAGTCGTCGTTCATTGCCGCGTAGCATTTCTCCTCCAGCTCCGCGACATCTACCGTGGAGGTGGGGGAGGGTTCGATCTTATCGATTGTGGAGAGGCTCTCCATCAGTTTGCGGTATCCCTTCTCAGCTGCCTGTAGGGCTTCGTTGGAGAAGTCGAGCGTGCTGCGGTAGTGCGACTGTGCCATGAAGAAGCGGACGGTCATGGGCGTATAGCCTCTCTCTAACAGAGGGTGATCGCCGGTGAAAAGCTCTTTTGGCAGAAAACCGTTTCCGGCACTTTTGGACATCCGTGCACCGTTCACGGTAAGCATATTGGTGTGGATCCAGTACTTCGCCGGTGTGGCATGATTGCAGGCCTGCGACTGGGCAATCTCGTTGGTGTGGTGCGTGGCCTGCAGATCCATTCCCCCCCCGTGGATATCGAAGGTTTTGCCCAGGTACTTGCTGCTCATGGCCGAGCACTCAATGTGCCAGCCGGGGAAGCCCCATCCCCAGGGGGAGGGCCACTGCATCAGCGTCTCTGGCTTGGCTTTGATCCAGAGGGCGAAATCGAGACGGCCCCGTTTCTCATCCTGTCCGTCGAGCGCACGTGTTCCTTCCAGCAGATCCTCCAGCTTCCGGTTGGTGAGCGCTCCGTATGTATGCTCCCGGCTGTATTTCTCCACGTCGAAATAGACCGATCCGTTCACTTCGTAGGCATAACCGGCCTCCAGGATCTGTTTGATCATTTCGATCTGTTCCAGGATATGTCCCGTGGCGGTGGGCTCGATGCCCGGGGGGAGCGTGTTGAACTGCGACAGCACCTGATGGAAGCCCAGGGTGTACTTCTGTACGATCTCCATCGGCTCCAGCTGCTCCAGCTTCGCCTTTTTGGCAAACTTGTCGTCTCCCTCGTCGCGGTCTCCCTCCAGGTGCCCCGCATCGGTGATATTGCGTACATAGCGGACCTTGTAACCGAGATGCAGCAGGTAGCGGTAGATCAGGTCGAAGGAGATGAAGGTGCGGCAGTTGCCGAGATGGATGTCGCTGTAGACGGTGGGGCCGCACACATACATGCCCACCAGCGGCGGATGCAGCGGTTCAAACGATTCTTTCCTTCTGCTCAGGGTGTTGTAGATCACCAGTTGTTGTGCCTTTTCTTCGTTCATAGGGGATGTTGATTGCTCAAAAAGACAAAATTACAAATTTATGCCGTATTATCCGCCATCTGTATCGATAATGAGAAAAAATCAGATCGGTTGAATGGGGGGTTGTATATATTTTATACTTTTGTCGTTTTTTTACGCACTAATATTAACAGTATGCTACGAAAAATCCTTTTTTCCCTTGTTATTCTCTGTGCAACAGCTGCCGTACAGGCGCAGAACCTGCAGCTGCATTTCGATCCCCGCCTTCCTTACCATCGGGATGATGCCGTTTGCCTTCAGCATTGCACAGGGCATCGTCTTCGGCATGCATGTGCTATAATTTGCAAGTTACGGATGAAATAGCTACTTTTACGGTCTCAAAACTATAACAACATTTTATGGCAACAACCGCTGATTTCAGAAACGGCATGTGCATCGACCTTGAAGGTCAGTATTACTTCATCGTGGAGTTTCTCCATGTGAAACCCGGAAAAGGAGGGGCTTTCGTTCGCACCAAGCTGAAGAACGTGAGCACGGGACGTGTGCTCGAAAAGACTTTCAACTCGGGTGTGAAGGTAGACGAAGTGCGCATTGAACGCCGTCCGTTCCAGTATCTCTATCGTGACGATATGGGCTACAACTTCATGAATACCGAGACGTATGAGCAGATCCCCATCCCGGAGGAACAGATCGAAGGCGTTCGTTTCCTGAAAGAGGGCGATGTGGTGGAAGTACAGATCCATGCCGAGAGCGGCTCCATCCTCACCGCCGAGATGCCGACGCATGTGGTGTTGGAGGTGACCTATACCGAGCCGGGCATCAAGGGCGATACTGCTACCAATGCACTGAAGCCTGCCACCGTGGAAACCGGCGCCGAAGTGCGGGTGCCGCTTTTCATCAACACCGGTGAAAAGGTGAAGGTGGATACACGCGACGGATCGTACGTAGAGCGGGTAAGAGAGTAACCTTTTCCTCCGAGCCGCCGTATCGGGTCAATCCGCCGCCTATACAATATGCAAAGAGGGAATTCCGTCATGCGGGATTCCCTCTTTGAGATTCGGGGGGGCATCCGTTTGCACTTTCTGGCGGGGCATACATCTCTCTTTGATAGGATCTTGTCGTGTGATGATGGTTTGATCCCCGCTTTTTGTCGACAGAGAGGAGCTTTCGGCACGGGACAAAGCATCTCATCACTGGCTGATTAGCATGATGCAACTTTATCAGGCGAAATAAGCGGATGCCGCTTTTTTCTTTGTAACTTTGTCCGGTTTAATTGCTGAAAGGAAATGGTATGAGCAAGTTAAGCATCAAGCAGTGGGCAGAGGCGGACCGTCCGCGGGAGAAACTGCTGCTCAAGGGTGTTTCCGCACTCTCCGACTCAGAGCTGATCGCCATCCTGATCGGCTCAGGAAACGACAGGGAGAGCGCGGTGGAGCTGAGCAGGCGTATTCTCCTCGGTGTCGATAATGACCTGAACAAGCTGGGCAGGATGGGCGTCACCGACCTGGTACAGCAGTACCGTGGCATCGGCGAGGCGAAGGCGGTCACCGTGATTGCCGCCCTGGAGCTGGGGCGGAGGAGAAGAGCCGCTGAGGTGAACGATCGGAAGAAAATCACTTCTTCACGGGATGCCTACGACCATTTCTTCCCGATCCTCTCTGATCTGAACCACGAAGAGACCTGGGCGCTGCTCACCGACCGCTCGAACAAGGTGCTTGCCTCCTTTCAGGTGAGCCGCGGCGGGATCTCCGGCACGGTGGTCGATATCCGTCTGATCCTGCGGGAAGCACTGGGACACTATGCCTCAGGCATCCTACTGGGACACAATCATCCTTCGGGAAACTGCACACCCAGTCCCCAGGATACGCAGATCACGAAGAAGCTGAAGGAGGCAGCTCACTGGATGGACATCGCGTTGCTGGATCATATCATTGTCTGCGGCGAAAGCTATTACAGCTTTGCCGATGAGGGAATCATCTGAAGCAGGTAAACAATATGCCGTGAAAACGGTTTAATCACAAAACAGGATGAACATGAATGAAGAACTGCAGGCTTTACAGGATAAGATCGTGGTGATGCTCCGCACAGTATATGATCCGGAGATCCCCGTCAATATCTATGATCTGGGAATGATCTACGACGTGGATGTGGATGACTACAACAACGTCGCCATCGAGATGACTTTCACCTCTCCCAGCTGCCCCGCAGCCGATTTTATCCTGATGGATGTGCAGATGAAGGTGGAGTCGATCGAGGAGGTGAATAAGGTGGATGTCAATCTCACCTTCGATCCGCCGTGGGACCGCTCGATGATGAGTGAGGAGGCGCTGTTGGAGCTGGGGATGATGTGATCGGAATTGAAAGGGTAAGCATATTCACGTGGAGAAAAAGATCTACTTCCTTGCCGATGTACACCTGGGGTCCCGGTCGCATGCCGACAGCCGGGAGACTGAGCGCCGGCTTTGTCGCTGGCTCGACAGTGTGCGGCACGATGCGCAGGCGATCTACCTGCTCGGCGATATTTTCGATTACTGGTACGAATATCGGTATGTGGTGCCGAAAGGATTCACCCGTCTGCTGGGGAAGCTGTCGGAACTCACCGACAGCGGTCTGGAAATTCACTTCTTTATCGGCAACCATGATATCTGGCTCACCGACTACCTTTCTGAAGAGTGCGGGCTGATGCTCCATTTTGAACCACTGATCACGGAGATTGGGGGGAAGCGGTTTTTCCTGGCACACGGCGACGGACTGGGTGACGACTCCCGCTCTTTTCACCTGTTGCGGAAAATCTTTCATAGTCGCTTTTTGCGCCACTGTTTCTCGGCCATCCATCCGCGGTGGACCATTCCACTGGCACATGCCTGGTCCAACAACAGCCGCCTGTACGGCGGGGTGCAGGGTTACCTGGGTGAGGAGAAGGAACATCTGGTGCTTTTTGCCAAAGAGAAGCTGAAGGCACTGCCTGATATCAACTACTTCATCTTCGGACACCGTCATATCCTGCTCGACTTGCCCATCGCGGAGCGGTCGAATGTGATCATCCTGGGCGACTGGATCACTTACTTTTCCTACGCAGTGTTTGACGGTGAGGATCTCAGGCTGGAACGTTGGGAAGTGTGATGTCTGCGGCTCTGCCGGTGATGGCAGCTGTTTTCAACGACTGAGGTGGCGGAAGAAATCCCAGATCACGATCCCCGCGGCGACCGACACATTGAGTGAGTGTTTCGTGCCGTATTGCGGGATCTCAAGGCAGTCGTCACAGGCATTGACTACCGCCTGTTGTACGCCGTGCACCTCATGACCGAGGATCACGGCGTATTTTTTGTTCCCCTGCAGCTGCAGCTGCTCCAGTGAGAGGCTCTGCTCCGCCTGCTCTACCGCATAGACGGTATATCCTTTCTCTTGCAGCATCCTGACTGCCGCAAGGGTATCCTCTAAATAGCACCATCTCACAGAATCCTCCGCACCCAGCGCAGTCTTGTGTATCTCCGCATTCGGCGGCGTCGCAGTGATGCCGCAGAGCAGGATCTCCTCCACCCGGAAGGCATCCCCCGTACGGAACACCGACCCGATGTTGTGTTGGCTGCGCACATTGTCGAGCACCACCGTCAGCGGTATCTTTTCCGCCTTTTGGAACTCTTCCACACTGATGCGGTTGAGCTCTTCCAGTTTGAGTTTTCTTCGGTTCATTTTTTTGAGCATTCAGCAATCAGCTGTCAGCTTTTTTTAATTGTCTTCTTCAATCTCCTTTAATCTGCCTCACCAGCGCCCTGACCGCAAACCAGAGATGATGCAAAAAAGTCGGGAGTTCCCCATAATGGTGCGCCATGATGCGGTAACGTTCCTTGAGCGATGCTTTATGGTTACGGGTGGTCATCCCTTCATTCAGGTAGTTGATCAGTGTAAGGCGGGTATGGTGTATCGACGCTGCTTTTTTCATCATGCGGATGCTCCAGTCAAAATCGGACGAGAAGCGGTAGGCAAGGTCGTAGGGCTCGAACAGCTCCCGCTTTACGATAAATGCTTGGTGGCAGACCACCATCCCCCGGCGGAAGCTCTTCCAGTCAAGTCTGCGGGGGGCCTTCAGCCGCCGCATATGAAGGAAAGTGCCGACCTCATCCACGATGGCGGTCTCGCCGTAGAGGATATCGGGTGCCGGCTGATCTGCCCAAGAACGCATCATCTGTTCCACAGTGTCGGCAGCAAAAAAGGTGTCGCCGGCATTCAGAAAGCAGAGATAATCGCCCGACGCCAGGGCAGCTCCCTTGTTCATGGCGTCGTAGAGCCCCTTGTCGGGTTCGCTCACCCACTTCATCCTTGCATGCGAAAGGCTGCGGATCAGCTCTACGGTGCCGTCGTCCGAGCCGCCGTCGATGACCAGGTGCTCGAGAAGAGGCCATGATTGCTCTCCGACGCTCTGCAGGGTTCGTTCCAGTGTGGTTACGGCGTTCCAGGTGACGGTGATGACCGATAGCTTATGCATGATACACTTTTATATATTGTTGTACGACAACTGATTGTTCATACAGATGGAGCGCCTTGGTGCGCGCTTTTTCCGACAGCTGTGTCCAGACGGATGTCTGTAATGCCCAGATAATGCCCTGCGCCAGGTCGGCCGCATCCCTGTAGCGGGCGACATACCCGTTCTGCTGGTGTGAAATCATTTCGGGAATGCCGCCGGTATGGAACCCCACGCAGGGGGTGCCGCAGGCCATTGCCTCCATGATGGTGTTGGGCAGGTTCTCCTGCAGCGAAGGGGTCACGAACAGGTCGGCGGCATTGTAGAGAGCCGGCATATCGTCGGGTGTCACATACCCCCGGCAGGTTGCGGGCAGAGAAAGCTGCTGCTGCATCTCCTTCCCGTGGCTGCCCGCGATCAGGATGAGGATATCCTTTCGCTTTTCAGCCAGGATATGGCTGGCCTCTGCCAGATAGTCCGTGCCTTTACGCGGATCAGACGCTTTTGCGGCGGCAAAGAGCAGGATCTTCGCCTCTTGTGGCAGTCCCAGCTTCTCTCTTGCCTCTCTCCTGTCCATAGGCCTGTATTGCGTGGTGTTAATCGGGTTGGGAATCGACAGGATCGGGTGTCCCGCGGTGAGGGGGCTCTTTGCGGCCAGCTCTCTCAACCAGTGACTGCAAGCCACGAAGGTGATCTTCCCGCCGGCGTAGCTCTTTCTTTTCTGTTCAAAAAGATGGTGTGAAAGGTCGTTGTATGCCGGAGCCGACAGATAGGGGCACTGCCCGCAACCGCTTTCATAGCTGCTGCAGCCGGCGGCATGGTGACAGATACCGGTAAAGGGCCACATGTCATGCATCGTCCAGATCACCTTTTTGCCCGAGGCGAGGATCCTGCCGATCTCATTCAGCGAGAGCATCCCCTGGTTGATCCAGTGCAGATGGATCACGTCGGTCTCCTGGAATGCGGGATGTGTGGTCACCGCGATGCCGCTGTCAGCAGTCGATACATCGAACAGGTTCTTGCGTGAAAAGCGGTTGTAGGCAAAAATGCGGCCCCTCTCCGCGAGGAAATTCCATCGGTTTGCCTGATTGCTGCCTACCCGGATCACGTTGTCGTTGTCCGACAATTTTTCCCGTACCATCATCTTTGCCTGGTGGCCGTTTGCGTTGAGACCCTGCATCAGCCGGAAGGCGGCGATGGCAGCCCCTCCCCTGATATCGGAGGTGTTGATGATCAGTATCTTCATGCGAGAATCCGTGTAAAGGCGTCCATATAACGATCGGCCACCGTTTCCAGATTGATCCGGTGTGCGATCACCTCGCGTGATGCTTCTCCCATTCTCTTGCGGCGGTCTGGGTCATCCAACAGGGTGGCGATCTTCTCTGCCAGGTCATCGGCGTCATTCTCGCGGAAGAAAAACCCGTTCACCCCGTGCGTCACCAGATCGCGTTCCGTGCCGTCACAGACCGAACAGATCACCGGCAGCCCGTATGCCATTGCATCGTTGATGGAGAGGCCGCCCATGCCGGCCAGCACGTAGAGCGATGAGACAAGCAGCAGGGCTCCCACCTCCCGTGGTTCATGCAGGGCGCCGGTGAAGCGAACCTTTTCGGCCACCTTCAGCTTCTCAGCCTGCAGCCTGAGTCGTTCCCGTTCGGGGCCGTCGCCCACTACCACCAGTTCTGCGTCGGGATAGCGACTGCTCACTTGTGCGAAGGCATCCAGGAGCAGATCTACCCGCTTCCATTTCACCAGCCGTCCGATATGGATGATGCGCCGGTCGTTCTTCGGCAGAACGGGTGACTCATCCCGGAGCAGCTCCTTTTCCCGAAGCAGCGCCTCGGTATCGCCGCTGTTGCCGGTGACGAACACTTTTTCGTGAGCGATGCCGTAGCCGGGCATCAGCTCTTTCCCCGAAGAAGCATAAGCCAGGGCGCCATCTGCATGAGCGTAGCAGTAACGCCGTATCCGCATCATGATCCACTGCCGTAGATAAAAGAGGGTGCCGCGGCTCACTGTTTTCATCTCTTCGTCGTACGCGGGATGCAGCCTGAAGTAGGAACGTGCTTTGCCGTAGGGCGGCATCTGAAAGGGAATCTCGCGGATGACAAACTGCACACTCTGGCGGCGCAGGGTGGTACGCAGCTGCTGTTGGGTGAAGTACTGCAAGAACCAGGGCCAGCCGGCAATCAGGATGTCGGGTTGCTCCTGTGCAATCACGGTGGGCAGCTGTGGAAAAACCTCTTTGCCGATGCCGGATTTTTTGGTGTGGCTTTCGACGATGCGATAGCAGGCACCGCTGCCGTCGGTTACCTTCACCCCCTTGCCCAGGATAGAGTCCCTGCCGGCAGGGATCACTGCCGTCACCGCCGCTCCCTTCTGCGCCAGCTTGTTCAGCAGTGCATGCATATAGGGGGGGATCCCGCCGAAGAGAAAGAGGAGTTTCATTCAGAGTTCGGTTTTATCAGACAGAACGTTTCTCTCAAACACATGGAGTGCCACCTGCTGTCCCACCTCAATGCCTTTCTCAAGGAGATGCTCTTTTATGGTGTTGTAGGCCAGCAGAGGGTTGTTGTTGTCGCCGCTGAGGTGGCACAGCCAGATGGTGCGCAGCTCAGCGTGGTAGCTGTTGGCCAGGAATTCGGCTGTCTGGCGGTTGCTCAGGTGGCCTGTGCCGGAGGTGATCCTGCGTTTCAGGTACCACGGATAGCGGCCGTTTTGCAGCATCTCCTCGTCGTAGTTGCTCTCGATCACCAGGTGGTTGGCCTGCCCTGCATACCGGGCCACCTCATCGGTGATCATTCCCACATCGGTGGCCAGCGTCAGCTTCTGTCCGGCGAACTCGATGAGATAGCCGGCGTTGTCGTTGCTGTCGTGGGGTACATCGAACGCGGTGATGCGCAGGTCTTCAATCTGAAAAGGCGATCCCTTCTCAATATACCTGGCAGCGCCGTTCAGTCGGTTTCTGATCATGGGACAGGCATCAATGCCGCGGTGCACCTCACGGGTAGCATATACCGGAATGTGCAGCTTCTCGCCCAGGTAACCGGCCGACTTGATATGGTCGTAGTGATCGTGCGTGATCAGGATCGCCATGATGGAGGAGAGCTCTACGCCGTTCTGTGCGAGCCGTTTTTTGATTACGCGGGGACCGAGTCCCGCATCGATCAGGATGCCGTAGCGGCTGTTGCCCAGAAAGTAACAGTTGCCGCAGCTGCCGCTGCTGAGGCTGAAGAAGGAGAATCGCTCCGATGGAAATAGTTCATTCTGCATAACCAGATGCAAAGATAGTAAGTTTTCAGGAAAAAACCCCGAGCAGCTCTGTGAGCACACGGTAGGGTCACGGCTTATCCCGATGGATAAAATCCTCAAAATAACGGGTGATATGCGCATGCAGGTGCACCCTGTCAGGGCCGATCATGTTGTGGCCGTGTCCCGGATAGATAAACAGGTCGGGATGGGTGCCGGCTTTTATGCTCGCTTTCAGGAACTGCAGGGTGTGTTGCATCACCACCGTGGGGTCCTCGTCGCCGTGGATGATCAGCAGCCGCGCCTGCAGGTTACCCGCCCTGTTGAGCAGGCTGCTTTCTGCATACCCTTCGGGATTCTCCTGCGGGGTGTCCATATAGCGTTCGCCGTACATCACCTCGTAGTATTTCCAGTCGATGACGGGGCCCCCGGCTACGCCCACTTTGAAGACATCCGGGTAGCGCAGCAACATGTTGATGGTCATAAAGCCGCCGTAGCTCCAGCCGTGGATGCCCATGCTTTCGCTGTCCACAAACGGCAGCGACCGGAGAAACTCTACCCCTTTCATCTGGTCTTCCGCCTCTGCTGTGCCCAGTCGCCTGTATGTCGCCTGCTCAAAGGCTAGTCCGCGGTAAGAGGTGCCGCGGTTGTCCATCACGAAGACGAGATAGCCTTTCTGCGCCATATAGGTCTCCCAGCCGCCGGAGCCGTAGCGCCAGCGGTTGTTCACCATCTGCGAGTGGGGGCCGCCGTAAACGTAGACCGCTACCGGGTATTTTTTTGCAGGGTTGAAGTCGGCAGGCTTCACCAGCCGGTAATACAGGTCGGTCACCCCGTCGGCCGCCTTGAGGGTGCCTGCTGTGACCGATGGCATCGCATAGCGGACAAAGGGATCAGCGGCTGCTGCCAGACAGGTCGATTTTCCCGTGCGGGTGTCGAGCAGGTCGATCTGCCCGGGATTGTCGTGCGCCGTATAGCGGTCAATCAGGTATCTGCCCGAGGGACTGAGTTGTGCGGTATGCATGCCCGGTACGGTGGTATGCTGTGTGATCTTCCCGCTTTTGAGGTTGACACTGCAGATATGTCGCTCAATGGGAGAGGAGAGGGTGGAAAGAAAAAAGAGGTTGGCTCCTTTTGCGTCGAACCCAATCACTTCGGTCACCTCCCAGCTGCCGTCAGTCAGCTGTTTCAGCATCCTCCCGCGGGTGTCATAGAGATAGAGATGGTTGTAACCGTTTCGTTTGCTTTGCCAGATAAACCGATCGTCCCGTCCTGTTACGAAGAGCACCGGGTTCTCCGGTTCCACATATTTAGGATTGGTCTCTTCGAAGAGGGTACGCTCCATTTCGCCCGTCATGCTGTTGTATCGTTTCAGCTGCATGGTGTCTTGACTGCGGTTGAGGTGGGCTACATAGAGGGACTCTCCGCCGGGGCTCCAGGCGATATTCGTGAGGTACTGCTCCGCCGGCTCCCCTGTTTTCAGAAAGATGGTCTCCCCGTTTCGGGTATCATGGATGCCGATGGTCACCTCGTGGCTGGTCATCCCTGCCATGGGGTATTTTTCAGGTTTCGTTTCGGACACTCTCTCCGAGGCATCCACCAGCGGGTAGCCGCTTACCATCCGCTCATCCATCCGGTAGAAAGCCATTCGGTTGCCGTCAGGCGACCAGAAGATACCTTTTTGGATGCCGAACTCATTGCGGTGTACCGGTTGGCCGCTGACGATCCCCTTGTCACAATCTGCGGTGACCGCATGTTCCCTGCCCTCGCTGTCCTGCCAAAAGAGGTTGTTCTCTTTCGTATAGGCCAGCTGCCGTCCGGAGGGAGAGAGGTCATGGCCGGCACTCTGCTCCGGGTAGGTGAAAAAGGCGAGCACCCTTTTATTCTCCGGGTCATAGGTGGCAATACCGTCGGTGGTGTGGAGGATGGCAACGGCTCCCCCCTCCTGCGGGAAAGAAAGCCGGTTCACCTGCTGCTGTTCCAGGCCGGGAGCGGCGGTAATCGCTGCAAAGGTGAGCAGCCGCTCTTTTCTGCTTTTTCCTGCGGGATCTGCTATCTCCCAGACCGAGTCGTTCTCAGTGACCATCAGTCGGTTGCCGTACCATTGATAGCGGGCCGGGATGCGGGGAGAGAAGCGGGCATACTCTTTTCCGCCGGGGATCAGTTCCTCTAGGGTGAAGAGTCGCTTTTCCTGTGCCTTCAGCTGAGCGGAGAGGGCCGTCAAAATGAGGAAAAAGGAAATGAGGAATCGTCTGTATAGTGTCATATATTGGTTGCTTTTTGTGCTGTGTTGTGGTCTCCTGCATGTGCTTTTTTGTTGCATGGAGAAGGGGCGACGGTCATCATGCGAAAGATTGTCCCGACAAACGCTGCAGCGTATCGTGGTACTCCTCCATCATTTGACGGACCACCTCGTCGGCAGGCAGGATCTTCCGGATGTGGGAGGCAATCTGTCCGATCTCAAGCTCTCCTTCGGTGAGATCGCCTTCAAAGATGCCTTTTTTAGCGCGTCCCCGCCCCAGCAGCTCGCGGAGCTCATCGGCAGTGGCACCCCGTTCTTCGAGCTCCTGTACCTTCAGAAAGAAATCGTTTTTAATCAGTCGCGTGGGACTTACTTTCTTCAGTGAAAGGAAGGTCTCTCCCTCATTCAGTGTGATGCATCGCTGCTTGAAAGCCTCGCTGGCGGAGCTCTCTGCGGTGAGTGCGAAACGGGTGCCCACCTGTACCCCTTCGGCACCCAGTGCGAACACGGCCGCCATGGCCCCGCCGGTGGCGATGCCGCCGGCAGCGATCAGCGGCAGCTCCGTGGCGGCACGCACCTGCGGGATTAGGGTCAGCGTGGTGGTCTCCTCGCGTCCGTTGTGGCCGCCTGCTTCAAATCCTTCGGCTACGATGGCATCGACACCCGCCTCTGCCGCTTTTCGGGCAAAGCGGGAGCCGGAGACCACGTGTGCCACGGTAATCCCTGCGCTTTGCAGTCGGCTGGTCCATGGCTTCGGGTTCCCTGCGGAGGTGAAGACCACCGGCACCTTTTCCGCTGTCACGATCTGCATGATCTCCTCGATCTGCGGGTACATCAGCGGAATGTTTACGCCGAAAGGCTTCTGTGTGGCTGCCCTGCATTTGACAATATGCTCGCGCAACGTATCCGGATGCATCGAGCCGGCGCCGATCAGTCCCAATCCCCCGGCATTGCTGACCGCTGCGGCCAGTCGCCAGCCGCTACACCAGACCATCCCTCCCTGGATCACCGGATAGCGGATGCCGAAAAGGCTGCATACTCTGTTTTGAACCATAACTCTTTTTTTATATGCAAAGATAGCGGTTTCACGCTGAAAGGAGCTTTTTTTTCCTGTTTCTTCCTCCCTGCTCCCATTTTTCAGAACCGCCGGTGCCATTTTTGATTTTTTTTAGTAGCTTTGTGCGTTGTTGTCCGTTTGTTTCTGCCCGGGCAGCAGCACTTAATTTTGAAAAAGACTCACTGATTTTATGAATGTTCTTCTTCTTGGCTCCGGAGGGCGTGAACACGCTATAGCGTGGAAAATACGCAAAAGCAGTTACTTGAACAATCTCTATATTGCCCCGGGCAATGCGGGTACCGCTCAGTTGGGTACCAACGTGCCCATCGCGGTGACCGATTTTGGGGCGATGAAGCGGTTTTCGCTGGAGCATGACATCGACATGATTGTGGTGGGACCCGAAGATCCGCTGGTGGAGGGGGTTTATGATTTCTTCCGTGACGACGAGGACATCTGCCATATCGCCGTGATCGGCCCTTCAAAGGAAGGAGCAAAGCTGGAGGGGAGCAAGGATTTTGCCAAGCACTTCATGATGCGTCACCAGATTCCCACGGCACGGTTCCAAACCGTCACCTCCAATACCATTGAGGAAGGAAAAGCCTTCCTTCACTCCCTCCCGTCGCCTTACGTCCTGAAGGCCGACGGGCTGGCAGCCGGCAAGGGGGTGCTGATCCTGGAGGATGTGGAGGAAGCCGGCCGGATGCTGGAAGAGATGCTTCATGGTAAGTTCGGGAGTGCCAGCCGTCGCGTGGTGATCGAAGAGTTTCTCTCAGGCATTGAATGTTCTGTCTTCGTACTGACCGATAGCAGCTCTTATAAGATCCTGCCGGTAGCCAAAGACTATAAGCGCATCGGAGAGGGCGATACCGGTCTCAATACCGGTGGCATGGGCGCTGTCTCGCCTGTTCCCTTTGCCGATGAACTGTTTATGGAGAAGGTGCGCACACGGATTGTAGAGCCCACCATCGAGGGATTGCGCCGGGAAGGGATCGATTACAAAGGGTTTATCTTCCTGGGTCTGATAAAGGTAGATGGGGAGCCCAGGGTGATCGAGTACAATGTGCGGATGGGCGATCCGGAGACGGAGGTAGTGATGCCGCTCATCAAGTCTGATCTGCTCGATCTCTTTATCGGCGTCACCACGGAGACGCTCGACCGGAGGAAGCTGGAGATCGACGATCGTACGGCCGTCACGGTGATGATGGTCTCGGGTGGTTATCCGGGGCCGTATGAGAAAGGAAAGGAGATCCTGGGTCTTGATCAGGTGACCGACAGCATCCTCTTTCATGCCGGCACCCGGAGGAAAGAGAACCGGGTGGTCACCGATGGAGGGCGCGTGCTGGCTATCACCTCCTATGGTCAGACGATGGATGATGCCCTGGAGCGTTCCTATTGCAGCCTTTCCCGGATCCGTTTTGAGCGCTGCAATTACCGGAAGGATATTGGTTTCGACCTGTGTAAGCTGTAACATCCCTATTTCCATTCAGATATGTCATCTTTTGTCCGCACCTTCCGGAGAACCGTCGTTGAGGGACGTTTTGTATCGTTCCCTGTTGCGTTGGTGATCATAGGAATGCGGGTGCTGCTGTTTTCTCAGGCAAAAGACAGGCCAATATCCTACCCTGACAGCAGCCATCTCTGGCAGTATCTGGCTCCTTTTTTCTCCGATCCGGTGGTTTCACTGGCGGCATCCACCCTCTCCGTTTTGCTGATTGCCAGACTGATCCACTCAATGAACAACCGTTTTGCGTTGATCCGCACACGGTCGAACCTCCCTTTTATGGTGCCGCTCTTCCTGTTGAGTCTTCATCCCCGGTTCCTGGTCATGTCGGCCGATTTGGTGGCGGTGATCGGTGTTCTGCTGGCTTTCTTTCCGCTGCTGCAATCCTATCAAAAACAGGAAGCCTATCTGTGCTCCTTCCGGTCGGCCATCCTGATTGCGTTCGCTTCCCTCTTCCACATTGGGGCATTGGCGCTTGTACCCCTCTGGTGGAGAGGCGAACGGTCCATGCGCGGTTCTCAGTGGCGTGCTCTTCTCACCTTTCTGTTCGGCATCCTGCTGGTTTATCTCTCCCTTTTCTCAGTCCATTTCCTTCAGGATGATGTGTATGGCTTCCTGCAGCCTTTCCGCTTCTTTTCCGCTTTCTCCGTTCCCCTCCTTCCGGACTATTCCATTACAGAATGGATCGCCGTGCTGTTTGTGGCGCTCTTTTTTATCTCGAACATGATTCTCAGCACCCGGACATACTCCCGGGACAAAGTGCTCACCCTCAAGCTGATGCGGTTTGTGGTCTATTTAGTTGTGTTTCTCCTGCTGCTCCAGGTCATCTACTGGAGCCGGACGCTCTTCTTCCTGACCCTTGCCATCGCGTTGATCTCCTACCTGAATGCCTACTATTTCACCCGTACGAATGCCAGGAGCGATGGATGGCTGGCATCTCTCAACATAGTCGTGATGCTGCTGTTTTATCTCTCTCATTTTGATCCTTTCCATGCGTTCCTTTCCTGAAACATTTCGGGTACTCAGGCTGTTTATTATATGGGATTCATCTGCAGCGGATTGATTTGTACAATCCGGCGTTGGATCATCCGTCATTTGAATGAAGGAGGATTTCAGTTTACCAGCACCGATTTTATTTATCGGTATGGTTCCGGCAGTCGCAGGGGAAACTGGATTGCCCTGATCACGATACACGATCTGGACCGGTCGGTCACTTTCAGCTTCGACATCTGGGAAAATGGTTCATCCAGCCTGGTGGTGAATGACGTGAACAGGCAGTCCATCTCGTTCCGGGGCAATGTCAGGAGCAGGGAAGAGGCTGACAGGTAGTCGGTTGTGTGCTTTCAATCACAAAAAAACTCCGCTCAATTGAGTGGAGTTTTTACGGTGCGCAGGTGGTGATGTGTCAGAACAGTTCTCTCAGGCTTGCCGGGAGATAAAAGGTGTCGTTCTTGTCGATATAAACCACCACCGATCCGATGTCGAATGGTTTGCCGTTCTTCTTCGCCACGGAGGAGAAGGCGGGGATCTCTATTCGTGTTTTGCCTTTCTTCACCATCAGTACGGGGTAGTCGGGGTTGTCCCTGTTGATGGAGTAACTCATGCCTTCAAACACCTTGTCATGCTTCACGAAGATACGGTCCGACAGCTCCTCGAGCGAACAGTCTAACGCGGTCACCTGCTGCAGGTAGCGGTTCAGATCCGTATTCCGTATATTGCCCCTTGGCACATCCCCCTGCGGGTGGTAGGCTGCCAGCAGTACCTCTTCTCCGGTGTGACCGCCGGTAGTGAAGCCAAAGCAGGTGTGTGTGTTCAGGATGTCCCCGATGTTGTGTGCTAAGTTGTCGCTGGTACCCACCTTCATATAATCGGTTTCCTTGTAGTTCTTTGAGGAGAGCAGCTTCTCCAGCTCTTCTTGGGTGATATCAATGCCGGTATACTCTTTGAAGACGCTTTTGATCTTCTCCGGCGGCGTTTTGATCAGGATCGACTCTAATCCGTTGTTGCTCAGCTTGAATTTTGAGACGGTGCCGAACAGCTCTGCAATAGAGAGGCGGTCGTAGCCGCTGCATCTTCTGCTGCCGATAGAGAAGCCGCTGTTGCCGTGGTCGGAGAGGATCACCACGGCCGTGTTTCCGTCGGCTTTGGCAAACTCCGTCACCTTGCCCACCGCCTCATCGAAGGCGAGGAACTCGTTGATCATGGTCGCCGGATCGTTGGCGTGCGCCGCCCAATCCACCTGACTGCCTTCCACCATCAGGAAAAAGCCGTTCTCATTTCTGGAGAGGAGCTCCAGCGCCTTGCCGGTCATCTCGGCAAGGGAGGGTACCTTATCGGGGTTCCTGTCGATATTGTAAGGCAGCGCTTTCTCACCAAAGAGCGCCCATATCTTTCTCTCACCCTTGTAATCGAGCAGTGCCTGCCGGTCGTTTTGGATCAGGGTGGTACCGTTATTGGCAAAATGCTGCCGGATATCGTCGGTGAGGATGCCGTTGCCACCGCCAAACATCACATCGAGGTTCTGATAGGCTATTTGCGGAGCGAGTGCTTTGTAGTTGTTGCGCTTATAGTGGTGCGCGGAAAAATCGGCCGGCGTGGCATGGGGAAACTCGCAGGTGACCACTAAACCCACCGCTTTGTGCTTCTCGATCTTCAATGCCTCGAGGATGGTGGCTGCCGGCTGCCAGGTGCGGGCGGCATCCACCGGGAAGAGATCGTTGTCCGACACCTCGGGGTGGATGGCAATGTTCCCCGTCTGCTGGAGCACCCCCGTGGCGTAAGCCGAACTGGTAGGGGCGGAGTCTCCGATGGGGGCGTTGGAGGAGAAGGTGGTGACGGTGCCGGTGATGTAAGGGTCTATGTTCAGTCGTTCTCCCAGCCCGTTGTAATACTTGAACCAGCGTGCCGCCGAGTAGACGCTTATGGAGGTGCCGTCGGGGATCATCACGATCAGGTTCTTTACCGGTCTCACTTCCGAAGCAAAGAGGGTTGCCGAAGCGAGCAGTAGAAAAAAGAAAATCTGAATTTTACGCATATCTGAAAAAATATAAGATTTACTGAATCAACATTCAAAGATATACAATAGTTGGCGTTTTGCCTGTACCATTGAGCGATTTATTTTTGTTCGTAACAATTCCCGTTGCGGGAAAATGGCTTTATTTCACTATCTTTGCCATGAAAAAAAATGAGTATATGGGTAACAGAAAACCCCTGATCCTGGTTACCAACGACGACGGGTATCAGGCGAAGGGAATCAACTCGCTGATGGAAGCGATGAAAGGACTGGGAGAGATCATTGTTTTTGCGCCCGACACACACCAGTCGGGGATGTCGAGTGCCATTTCCACCTCGTTGCCACTGAGGGCCAGGGTTTATCACCGCGAGGAGGGGCTTACTGCCTACATGTGCAACGGCACACCGGTTGACTGCGTGAAGCTGGCGCTGAATGAGTTTGTACCCCGCAAACCGGATCTGCTGGTCTCGGGCATCAACCACGGTTCCAATGCGGGCATCAGTGTCATCTACTCCGGCACCATGGGTGCTGCCATCGAAGGGTGTATCTTCGAGGTTCCCTCCATCGGCTTCTCGCTTTGCGACTTTTCCGCTGATGCCGATTTCTCGGCGACGGCATCGCTGGCACGCAGGCTGGCTGCCAGAGTGATCGGGACAGGCCTTCCACGGGGCGTTTGTCTCAATGTCAATGTCCCTGCCGGCGAAATAAAAGGTGTCCGGATGACTACCCAGACCGAGGGCAAGTGGGTAAATGAGTATCAACCCTCTCAGGACGGTTTGGGGAGAGATGTCTTCTGGATGACCGGTAACTTCGAGAATTGGGAGGCTGACAATGTGGATAGCGATGAATGGGCGTTGGCTAACGGATATGCGGCGGTTGTGCCGGTGAAGATCAATATGACGGCATACGATTTTCTGCCGGAGCTGAAGAAGTGGGAGATTTAGCATTTTGGAGCTGACTGCTGACTGCTGATCGCTGAAAGCTAAAAAATATGAAGTATTATCTGATTGCAGGAGAGGCATCGGGCGATCTGCATGCATCGAACCTGATGCGGTCGCTGTCGCAACTCGACAGGGAGGCGGCATTCCGTTTCTTTGGCGGTGACCTGATGGAGCAGGAAGGGGGGATTCTGGTAAAGCATTACCGCGAGATGGCGTTCATGGGTTTGCTGCCGGTGGTGTTGCATGCGCGGACCATCCTGCGCAACCTTTCCATCTGCAAAAGCGACATTGCCCGTTATCGTCCCGATGCGGTGATCCTGGTCGATTATCCCGGGTTCAACCTGAAGATCGCAAAATATGTGAAGCAGCAGCTGGGCATCCCTGTATTTTACTATATCTCCCCCAAGGTGTGGGCCTGGAAAGAGTACCGTGTACAGTCGTTCAAAAAATATGTGGATGAGATGCTTTGTATCCTTCCTTTTGAAGTGGATTTCTTCAAGAAGCATCACTACCCGGTTCATTATGTAGGGAATCCCACGGTCGACGCGATTGCTCAGAGAAGTCACCGGGAGGAGACCTTCAGCGAGTTTACGGCAGCGAACGGACTGGACAGCAAACCGATCATTGCTCTCCTTTCCGGCAGCCGCAAACAGGAGATCCGTGCCAACATGCCGGCCATGCTGGAGGCAGTGAAGGGATTCGCCGGCGGTTATCAGTTTGTTGTGGCGGGTGCACCGGGAATTGATCCCGATTTTTACAAGCCCTATGAGCAGGGCTTTCCGCAGGTTACCGTGCTCTTTGGAGAGACCTATCGCATCCTGGCACAGTCGGAGGCGGCGCTGGTCACCTCCGGCACTGCCACGCTCGAGACGGCACTGCTCAACGTGCCGCAAGTGGTCTGCTATCGCACCCCGCTGCCGCGACTGACCTATTTGGGCTTCCAATATCTCCTGCATACCCCTTTTATTTCGCTGGTTAACCTGATCAGCGGCCGCGAGGTGGTGAAAGAGCTGTTCGCAAAATTATTCACCGTGTACAATATCCGCAGGGAGCTGCAGCAGCTACTGCATGTACAGAGCTATCGCCGAAACATGCTCGCGAGCTATCGGGAGCTGCAACAGACGCTGGGGGAGCCGGGTGCTTCGGACAGGGCTGCCGCGGTAATCTGTACCCGGCTGCTTTCCTGAGCGGATCCCGTTGTGCCGGGCATGCGGTGACTCCTGCGACAGATCTGAAGCAGATCCCATTTCTCCGCACCGTCGCATGACCGCAGTACTGACCGGAGTCACCCTCTGTCGGGGGACTGCAACATACGCTGAAATATATTTGAAATTAAACAGAAGGATCCGATCATTCTTTCCCCTTTTTTGTTTTCTTTGTAACTTTCTAAATCAACAAGTATGAAGGTAGGTATTCTCACATCGGGTGGCGACGCGCCCGGCATCAACGCCACGATCCGGGGCGTTGGCAAAACAGCCATCAACCACTATGGCATGCAGGTGATTGGCATCCAGAACGGTTTCTCCGGTCTGCTCCATAAAGATGTCGTGGAGCTGGTTGATCACTCGCTCTCCGGGATCCTGAACCTGGGTGGAACCATCCTCGGGACGGCACGCGAGAAGGTGTTTCGTAAGATGATCAACTCACCCGATGAAAGCGACCGGGAGCAGATCAAGCAAGCCTACCATGATCTGGAGCTCGATTGTCTGGTATGCATCGGCGGAAACGGCACGCAGCGCACTACCTGGATGCTCTCCGAGTTGGGGTTGAACGTGGTGGGGATCCCCAAGACCATCGATAATGATATCTACGGTACCGACGTAACCTTCGGCTTCGATACAGCGGTGAACATCGCCACGGATGCTATCGACCGGCTTCACTCCACCGCCAGCTCTCATCGGCGCGTGATGATGATCGAGCTGATGGGCCATCATGCCGGATGGATCACCCTCTATGCGGGCATGGCCGGTGGGGCGGATATCATTCTGCTGCCGGAGCTGGGTTTTAACATGAATGAGGTCATCGACAAGATCAAGAAGCGGATGGAGATGGGGAAGGCCTACTCCATCGTGGCGGTAGCCGAAGGGATCCAGGTGCCCTCCAAAGAGAAGCCGGGAATCTATTTTGCCCGTGAGATACAGGAGCAGACGGGGTTTGAGACACGCGAGACCGTGCTGGGTTATATCCAGCGGGGCGGATCGCCCTCCCCTTATGACCGCAACCTGGGTACCCTGCTGGGGGGACATGCTGTGGAGCTGATCCGTCAGGGACGGTTTGGACGAATGGTGGCCAAGCTGGGCAGTGAGATCTCTGATGTGCCTCTCTCGGAGGTGGCCGGAAAGCTGCGCCTGGTGACACCTGAAACCGACCTGGTGGTGCAGGGCAAAAGAATGGGAATCTCGTTCGGGATACGGTAATCAAAAAAAGGCACTGAAAAGTGCCTTTTTTTGATCTCTTGATTTGTGCCTTCTTGTGCCTGGCAGCAGTCCACCGGTTACGGAGTTGTCTTCGTTTCTTCTTCCGGGTTATCCGGCTCCGGTGTGTCGCTGTGGGCCGCCTCCAGCAGCACCTCCTGCAGTTCGTTGTTCTCCCGCAACTTTCGGATGGCTACCTTGGCCGCCATCTGGTGCGACTCCTTCTTCGAGTATCCCTGGCCGGATCCGACCTCAATACCGGAGACTTTTACGCAGGAGAAGAAGACCGGGTTGTTCTGTGCATCGTAGGAGGAGTCGGTCAGCTCGAAGCATACATCTACCTTGTTTTTCTGTCCCCATTCGATGAGACGTGACTTAAAGTCGACTTCGCTCTTGAGCACCTTCTCCATGTTGATGTGCTGCCGGATCAGTGTCTCGAAGACAAATTTCTTTGTCACACGGTAACCCTGGTCCAGATAGATGGCCCCGATGAGCGCTTCGAGTGCATCGCCGTAGATGTTCGTGTTGTGTGCCAGGTTGCGCGTAGAGGAGACGATCAGCTTGTCGAGACCCAGCTCGATGGCAATCTTGTTGAGTGTCTCCCGCTGCACGATGCGTGAGCGGGTGCTGGTGAGGAATCCCTCCTTCTTGTGTTCAAACTGCTTATAGAGAATATCGGCCACGATGGCATCGAGGATGGCATCTCCCAGGAATTCGAGCCGTTCATTGTTCACCCACCTCCCTTTTTTCGATCGGACGGAAGAGGAGCGATGTGTCATGGCTTCCCTGTAGAGCTCTATCCAGTCGGGATAAAACCCCAACACCTTATAAAATGAAAGATAAGGCTCCTTGCCCTTATGCGGGAGAGCCTTTACTCTTTTGACAAATCTTCTTAACACATTACTTGCTGTATTGCTTGAGAATTACACTTGCGTTATGTCCCCCAAAGCCAAAAGTGTTTGATAACGCAGCCCTTATCTCTCTTTTTTGAGCTTTGTTGAATGTGAAATTTAACCGATAGTCAACGTCAGGATCCTGATCCCCCTCGGTGAAGTTGATGGTGGGGGGGACGACCTGATCCCGGATCGCCAGGGCGATGAACATCGCCTCTAATGCGCCTGCTCCTCCGAGCAGGTGTCCGGTCATCGACTTGGTGGAGCTGATGTTCAGCTTGTAGCTTTGCTCGCCGAACACATCGATAATGGCTCTCGCCTCCGATATATCGCCTACCGGCGTGGATGTGCCGTGTACATTGATGTAGTCGATCTCGTCGGGATTCATTTCAGCATCCTCCAGTGCGTTGCGCATCACTAACTTCGCTCCCAGTCCGTCGGGGTGGGATGCGGTGAGGTGGTAGGCATCGGCCGACATGCCGCCGCCTGCTACTTCGGCATAGATGGTGGCACCGCGTGCCCGCGCATGTTCCAGCTCCTCCAGGATGAGTGCTATTCCTCCTTCGCCTATCACGAACCCGTCGCGGCTGGCGCTGAAGGGGCGTGAAGCGGACTGCGGAGAATCGTTGCGCGTGGAGATGGCATGCATGGCATTGAATCCGCCCACTGCCGAGGGGGTGATGGGGGCTTCTGCACCGCCGGTGACGATGGCGTTGGCTTTGCCAAGACGTATCAGGTTAAACGCATCTACGATAGCGTTGGTGGAAGAAGCACAAGCCGATACGGTTGCGTAATTGGGACCTCTCAGTCCATAAATCATAGAGATATGCCCTGCAGCAATATCTGCTATCATTTTCGGAATGAAAAAAGGATTGAACCTGGGTCCTTTCTCCTGGTTGGTGAAATATTCACCTACCTCGTCCTCGAACGTCTTGATACCGCCGATCCCTGCGGAAAAGATCACGCCGATGCGGTCCAGATTCTCCTTCTCCAGATCCAGTTTGGAATCCTTCATCGCATCCGCGGCAGCCTTGACGGCCAGCTGCGAATAACGGTCATATTTCCTTGCCTCTTTGCGGTCGAAGAGCTCTCCCGGGTTGAAATCCTTTACTTCGCAGGCAAACTGCGTCTTGAAAAGGGATGCATCGAAATGAGTAATAGGCCCGGCGCCACTCTTACCTGCCAGGGCATTCTCCCATGTGGTCTGAACGTCTTTTCCCAGCGGAGTAATCGCTCCCAGGCCTGTTACTACTACTCTCTTTAACTCCATGAAAAAATGGATTATTTTGCGTGTTGTTCTACGTAAGCAACAGCGTCTCCCACCGTAGAGATCTTTTCAGCCTGATCATCGGGAATGGAGATGTTAAATTCTTTCTCGAATTCCATGATCAGTTCTACCGTGTCAAGAGAATCTGCGCCCAGATCATTGGTGAAACTGGCGGTTTCCGTTACTTCAGACTCTTCCACGCCCAATTTGTCGACAATGATCGATTTCACTCTTTGTGCTACTTCAGACATAACTTTCGATATTAATTAATAAATAAAAAATATTATTCTTACTTTTGCGTGTGCAAAGTAACGCATTTTTTCTTTAATTGTGCAAACAATTATCCATTAAAATCAAAAAAAGTGCACAAAACCGCTGTGTTTGTGCAGAATATTACCTGTTTATATGATACGACTGGCTCTTTTTGCCTCGGGGAGCGGCAGTAATGCCGAAAATATTGCTGACTACTTCCAAAACCGGGAAGATGTGGAGGTGTCCCTTATTCTTTCGAATAAAAGGGACGCGTATGTGCATGTGCGTGCCCGCCGCCTGGGGATTCCTTCCTGCACCTTCAGCAAATCGGAATTTGATGAGGGGACGGCGGTGCTGGAATTATTGCGCAGGCATGACATTGGTTTCATTGTCCTGGCGGGCTTCCTGTTAAAAGTGTCACATCCTTTGCTGGAGGCTTATCCCCGGCGCATTGTAAACATTCATCCGGCTCTGTTGCCCAAGCACGGGGGGAAGGGGATGTATGGCGACCGGGTGCACCGGGCGGTGGTGGAGGCAGGCGAAACGGAATCGGGCATCACCATTCATTATGTCAACGAACACTACGATGAAGGTGACATTATCTTTCAGGCCACCTGCGAGGTGCTCCCCGGCGATACGCCCGAAGAGCTGGCCGGCAGGGTGCATGCGCTGGAGTATACTCACTTTCCCCGCGTGATAGAGGCGTTGCTGAAAAAAATTGCACCGCGCGGTCAGCAGTTTGAATTTTAATCGTATCTTTGCACTCCTTCGGCGGCCGTGGCGTAATTGGTAGCCGCGCCAGACTTAGGATCTGGTGCCGAGAGGCGTGGGGGTTCGAGTCCCTTCGGCCGCACGATGAAGCTCCCTCAGGATCAAGTTCCCGGGGGAGTTTTTTGATGGGAACAACGGGCTTTCGGATCTGTTTTGGAACGGGTGGAAGAATGCAATGATTCCGGCATGCAATTGTTTTTCAAGCAGGAGTGTAAAAAAACGGTCTGCTCAGCGGGAACGGGGCAGTGACTCTCCCGTTTCTTTTTTGGGATCCGGTAGGGCGCACAGGGTGCAGCCGCCGCAGCGCGTGTGGTCTTTCTGTAGGAAAAAGAAGCGATAGATCTGTCGCAGGAGGATGATCCCTGTGATGATCCCGATGAGGATGACGATGAATAGTTGCAGATCCATATTTGCTTAACAATCTCTCTTCGCGATTTGTTCGACGACAGTCGGCTGGCTTTACATCATCAGGCTCCCTGCCTGGTGTATCAGAAAGGCGATCAGCCAGGCCAGGCCGGTGGAGTAGCAGACGCTGAAGAGCGCCCACCTCCATGAGTGCGACTCTTCTCTGATGGCGATGATGGTGGCGATGCAGGGGAAGTAGATCAGTACGAAAAGCAGGAAGCCGGCGATCACCAGCGGGGTGAAGACCGGCGATCCGTCGGCATAGGTCTCGCCCTGCAGCCGCTCCTGCAGCGACTGCTGATCGTCACTGTTGCCGGTATAGAGCACGCCCATGGTGCTGATCACGATCTCCTTGGCTGCCATCCCCGAGAGAAGACTCACCGAAATTTTCCAGTCGAACCCCAGC
Organism: Proteiniphilum sp.; assembly: GCA_028709605.1. Classification (GTDB taxonomy): domain Bacteria; phylum Bacteroidota; class Bacteroidia; order Bacteroidales; family Dysgonomonadaceae; genus Proteiniphilum. The sequence goes on along the minus strand of JAQVWR010000010.1, from coordinate 17,145 downwards.
GGCCGCATTACCGGTTCGATGAGTTTGCCAATGGTGCCGATGTATGAGCTTTCCTGGTGTTCGGTATTGCGGAGGTGTTCTATTTCCGCGATTTGCTTTTCTTTCGCTCCTTGACTGATTCCGCCGCTCAGGTATTGTGTTTCCACCTGTGCTGTCTGGGCATCAAACCGGTTTTCGCGATCGCTGTTATGGGGGAAGTACCCCAGAAACCAGACGATGACAGAGCCGATCAGGATGGGGCCTCCCATCTTCTGCAGGTACTGCCGCGAGCGGTCCCACATATGGATGGTGACCGACTTGAGCGTGGGCATGCGGTAGGGGGGCAGCTCCATCACAAAGGGAGTTTCTTCGTCGCGAAAGAGGGTGTTGCGGAAGAGACGTGCCGTGAGTGCCGCAACGAGGATGCCGAAAACATAGAGCCCCAGTAGGATGAAGCTGCCTCCGGAGGGGAAGAAAGCGCTGATAAAAAGAATATATACCGGCAGGCGGGCGCTGCACGACATAAACGGAACAATGAACATGGTGATCATGCGGCTGCTGCGGCTCTCGATGGTGCGTGTGGCCATGATGGCCGGTACATTGCAGCCGAAGCCCATGATGAGGGGGATGAACGACTTGCCGTGCAGTCCGATGCGGTGCATCACCTTGTCCATGATAAAAGCGGCCCGGGACATATAGCCGGAATCCTCCATAAAGGCGATAAAGAGGTAGAGGATGACGATGTTGGGCAGGAACACGATCACGCCGCCCACGCCGCCAATGATGCCGTCAACGATCAGGTCTTTGAGCGGACCTGCATTCATATGATCCCGGATCAGGTTGCCCAGCTGCTGCACCAGCCATTCGAGCCCGGCCATGGGGTAGCTTCCCAGGCGGAAGGTGGCCTCGAACATTATCCAGAGGAAGAGGAAAAAGAGGGGGAAGCCCAGGTACTTGTGCGTGACCAGGGCGTCGATCAGCTTCGTGTTGTCGTCAAAGTGGGTCTTCCCCGTGAGTGTCTCCCTGAGTCCCCCGGCAATGAAGCCGTAGCGGGCATTGGTGAAAGCCGACTCCGGATCCTCCCGCAGCAGTTTCTCGATATAGGAGCGTTCTTTGTCGCGGCGGGCGAAGATCTTTTCCTGTTCGGGCAGCTGACGGATCTGTCTTTCGACTTCTCTGTCTCCTTCCAGCAGCTTGATGCAGAGATAGCGCAACGGCATCGTCCACTTGGCGGCAGCGGTTTCGGCCAGCTCCCGTTCCATGATGGCGACCGATTTCTCCAGAACCCTCCCATAGGCGATGTGCACCGGATCACGCTCATTCTCCTGATACACACTGATTACTTTTTCCAGTAGACGGGGAATACCTTCCCCTCTTTTTCCCACGGTGGGAACAATGGGTGTGTTGGTCAGCGCGGAGAATTGCTCGTAATCAAACGTGCGACCGCTCTGCTCCAGCTCATCATACATGTTCAAGGCAATGACGATCGGAACTTGCAGATCCAGCAGTTCGGTGGTGAGGTAGAGATTGCGCTCCAACGCAGAGGCAGAGACCACGTTGACGATCACGTCGGGCTTCTCCTCCAGGATATGCTTCCGCACGAAGAGCTCCTCGGGGGTATAGGCCGATAGGGAATAGGTGCCGGGCAGATCGGTGAGGGTGAAGGTGTAGCCGTTGTGGGTCAGGAACCCCTCCTTAGCGTTGACGGTGACCCCGCTGTAGTTGCCCACATGTTCGTGTGCCCCCGACGCCAGGTTGAAGATGGAGGTTTTCCCGGCATTGGGATTACCCACCAGCGCAACCCTGATAATCTTTGCGTGAGGATGGATTGCTCCCATTCGGCGGCGGTGTCTCTCTCTTTTTCTTTTGCCGTTATTCCAACATTCGTTAGCTGCCGGCTGTTCCTCCAGGTTGAAGTTGTTTTTTTTCACATCCTCTTTGAGCATGGAGATTTCTACCATCACCGCTTCGCTGCGGCGCAGGGAGACCTCATACTCCATGATCTCATACTTGATGGGGTCTTTCAAAGGGGCATTGAGAATGGACTTTACCTCCTGTCCGCGTACGAATCCCATCTCGAGGATCCTTTTTCTGAAGGCGCCGCAGCCGTTCACTTTTATGATGTAGGCTTTTTGCCCGGTTTTGAGTTCTGAAAGACGCATGGATACGTAAAAAATTCCTGTTTCGACCTGCAAAGATAACCTTTTCTTCAGAATTTATTTATATCAATTATAAATAATAACATTTTGTTTTTTCGCTTTTTCTTTGGGAAAATCATAACGGTCAGTGACAGAATGTTTCCGTAACAACTTCCGCATCGGTGTGCCGGCATCGATGCCGCTTGTAATGATTCTTCCGATATAACTCATCCTTTGGACTAAAGCAGCCTTCGATCGGCAGTGTACAGATTGAATGGGTATTTTGAAACGGCATCATTTTTCGATGCCGTTTTTTCTTTGTATTTTTGTTTCCTTAAGCATAAAACGGATAGGAATAAAAACAAATATAATCCATTATTTATGGCAAATAAACCATTCAAGTATCAGTCGCCTTTCCCCATGTCGAAAGATCAAACGGAGTATTATCTGCTCACGAAGGAGCATGTTTCCGTATCTGAATTCGAAGGAAAGGAAATTCTGAAAGTATCGCAAGAGGGATTGACGCTGTTGGCGCAGGCTGCCTTCCGCGATGTGCAGTTCCTGCTGCGCCCTGAGCACCAGCAGCAGGTGGCACAGATCCTCTCCGACCCGGAGGCGAGTGACAACGATAAGTTTGTGGCTCTCACCTTCCTGCGCAATGCCGAGATCTCGGCCAGAGGGATCCTCCCCTTTTGTCAGGATACCGGCACCGCTATCATCATGGGCAAGAAGGGACAGCGGGTATGGACCGACGGCAACGACGAGGAGGCGCTCTCGCACGGGGTGTACAACACCTATGTGAACGAGAACCTGCGTTATTCGCAGAACGCACCGCTCAACATGTACGATGAGGTGAACACCGGAACCAACCTGCCGGCGCAGATCGACCTCTATGCTACCGAAGGCGATGAGTACAAGTTCCTCTGCATCGCCAAGGGTGGTGGTTCGGCCAACAAAACCTATCTCTATCAGGAGACCAAGGCACTGCTGACGCCTGGCAGACTGGAGGAGTACCTGATTGAGAAAATGAAATCGCTCGGCACGGCTGCCTGTCCGCCTTATCACCTTGCCTTTGTGATCGGCGGCACTTCCGCCGAGGTTAACCTGAAGACGGTGAAGCTCGCCTCCGCTAAGTATTACGACAACCTCCCTTCCGAGGGAAATGAGCTCGGTCAGGCTTTTCGAGACCTTGGACTGGAAGAGAGACTGAAGAAAGCATCGGAAGAGCTGGGCCTGGGTGCACAGTTTGGAGGAAAATATTTTGCGCACGATGTGCGGGTAATCCGCCTACCGCGCCATGGTGCCTCCTGCCCGGTTGGAATGGGTGTTTCCTGTTCAGCCGATCGTAACATCAAGGCGAAGATTAACCGCGAAGGTATTTGGATCGAGAAGCTGGAAGATCATCCGGCGCGCTTTATCCCGGAGGAATACCGCAAAGCCGGAGAGGGTGATGGCGTTAAAATTGATCTGAACCGGCCCATGAAAGAGATACTGGCTGAGTTGTCAAAATATCCGGTCTCCACGCGTTTATCGCTGAGCGGTACCATCATTGTGGGACGCGACATTGCTCATGCGAAACTTAAAGAACGCATCGAACGCGGCGAGGGATTACCGCAGTATATCAAGGATCATCCTATCTACTATGCCGGGCCTGCAAAGACCCCCAAAGGATATGCCTCGGGCTCTATGGGGCCTACAACGGCGGGGCGCATGGACTCCTATGTAGATCTGTTCCAGTCGCATGGCGGCAGCATGATCATGCTGGCCAAGGGGAACCGCAGTCAGCAGGTGACCGACGCCTGCAAGAAGCATGGCGGCTTCTATCTGGGCAGCATAGGCGGCCCTGCTGCCATCCTGGCGCAGAACAGCATCAAGAGCCTGGAGTGCGTGGAGTACCCTGAGCTAGGCATGGAGGCGATCTGGAAGATAGAGGTAGAAGATTTTCCGGCGTTTATCCTGGTGGATGATAAAGGAAATGATTTCTTCCAGGTGGTGACGCAGCCCAACTGTTCGTTCGGATAAAACAGCTTTCAGCAGTCAGCGATTAGCGGTCAGCTTTCAGCTTTTTAGAGCATTGATTATCCTGGGCCTTGGCTTATTGTCGGGGTAAATCAATCTTCGTATGTAAGTAGATTTGAAGTATTTGTTCAAAACAGCAATGAGAAAAACGGTTTTGATTTGCATGGTCTTGTTTGCCGGCCTGACCCTTGCGTGGGGACAGGGCAGGACGCAGGTTACCCTGGAAGAGGGGTGGAAGTTTTCACGGGAGGATGATCCGCGGTCATCGGACGCCGCTTTCGACGACAGCGCCTGGCAATCGGTCCGGGTGCCGCACGATTGGGCTATCTACGGTCCTTTCGACAAGGAGAATGACATCCATCGCATGGCGATCGTACAGGACGGACAAACCAAAGCCATAGAGCATTACGGCCGTACCGGCGGGCTCCCTTTTGTTGGAGTGGGGTGGTACAGAAACACTTTTACTATACCCGGTTTTTCCAACGATAGGCGCGTAACCATCCAGTTTGACGGAGCCATGAGCAACGCCCGTGTCTATGTAAACGGCAAGGAGGCCGGCTACTGGCCTAACGGATACAATACGTTTTACTTCGATATTACGGACCTTTTGCACAGTGATGGGAAAAACAATACGTTGGCAGTCCGCTTAGAAAACTTCGAAGAGCAGTCGCGCTGGTATCCCGGTGCGGGACTCTACCGGAACGTACACCTGATCACTACTCACAAGACTCATATCCCTGTTTGGGGAACCTATGTAACTACGCCCGAAGTAAATGGTGCCTTTGCGAAGGTACATGTGAAGACAAAAGTGGATCGTGGAGAAGGATTCCCGGATCAAAACGTTCTCAGGCTGAAGACCTCAATCCTCAATCCTGCCGGGAAGGTGGTGGCTGAGTCGGAAGATGCATTCGCCGAATTCGACGGGGATGAGATGGAGCAGGCACTTATCGTCGAGCATCCGCAGCTGTGGGATATCAGGCAGCCCAACCTTTACAAGGTACATTCAGTGCTGAGTATGGTTGAGAGAAAGGTGAAAACGGAGGGGAACAAAACCACTACTGAGGAATTGGCGTACCCTGTAGATGCATATACTACTCCTTTCGGCATCCGTACTGTTGAGGTGGTTGCCGATGAAGGGTTCTTGCTCAATGGCAGAAAGGTGAAATTTCAGGGTGCCTGCATGCACCATGATTTGGGACCGCTCGGTGGCGCCGTAAACGAGGCGGCCATCCGCCGTCAGATCGGTATCTTGCAGGACATGGGGGTAAATGCCATCCGTACCTCGCACAATATGCCCTCCCCCGAATATGTACGGATTGCTGATGAGACGGGGATGATGCTGATGGTGGAAACCTTTGATGAATGGGCGATTCCTAAGGTAAGAAATGGGTATAACCGCTATTTCAAGGAGTGGGCAGAGAAGGATGTGGTCAATGTATTGCATCATTACCGGAACAACCCCAGCGTGGTAATGTGGTGTATCGGCAATGAGGTGGAGGAGCAGAGCAACCCGCAGGGTGCCAAGGTGGCCCGCTTCCTGCAGGATATCTGTCACCGGGAAGACCCCACCCGTCCGGTTACCAATGGCATGGACCGTCCCGATCATGTCTTCAGCAACCATATGGCGGCCATCATGGATGTGCCGGGCTTCAACTACCGCTCCTTCCGTTATCAGGAAGCATATGAGAAACTGCCGCAGCAGATAGTGCTTGGCAGTGAGACCACCTCCACGCTTAGTTCACGCGGGGTTTACAAGTTCCCGGTGGAGCGGAAGGCGATGGCGATGTATGACGATCATCAGGCCTCCTCCTACGACCTTGAGCATGCCGGCTGGTCGAACCTGCCGGAGGACGACTTTATCCAGCATGAGGAATTGCCCTACACCATCGGTGAGTTTATATGGACCGGGTTCGACTACCTGGGCGAACCTACGCCCTACTATAGCAACTGGCCCAGCCACAGCTCCCTCTTCGGGGCGGTGGACCTGGCAGGTATTCCCAAGGACCGCTTCTACCTCTACCGAAGCCACTGGAACAAAGAGGCTGAAACACTCCATATCCTTCCGCACTGGAACTGGGAAGGCCGTGAGGGCGAGGTAACACCGGTATTCGTCTATACCAATTATCCCTCGGCAGAGTTGTTTATCAACGGCAAGAGCCAGGGTGTACGGAAAAAAGATCTCTCCGTTCCGCTCAAAGGGAGCTACAGCTCAGAAGCACAGAAAGGGCTGGAACGGCAGAAACGCTACCGGTTGATGTGGATGGATACCCGGTATGAGCCGGGAACGGTGAAGGTGGTGGCGTATGACAATAACGGGAATGCGGTTGCTGAAAAAGAGATCCACACCGCAGGAAAACCGCACCGTCTGGTGCTGGAAGCAGACAGGAATGTGATCAGTGCCGACGGAAAAGACCTTTCGTTCATCACCGTATCGGTGGAAGACAAGAACGGAAACCCTTGCCCCAATGTAAATGAACTGGTTAAATTCAATGTGAAGGGGGCAGGAACCTACCGTGCCGGGGCCAACGGTGACCCCACAAGCCTCGACCTGTTTCATCTGCCACAGATGCACCTTTTCAACGGCAAGCTTGTGGCAATTGTTGAGTCGGCCGATAAGCCTGGAACAATTACTTTCGATGCCAACGCCAAAGGGCTTAGGAGTGCTTCAATCAAAATTCAAGCAAAGTAGTTCAGAATCATATAAAGATAGTGTAAGCGCTCCATCAAAAGGTGGAGCGTTTTGTCTATCTTTGTACCCAAAACAATGAATGATCGATGGCAAGAAAGAGAAAACAGCTTCCGCTGCTGGAGAAAGTAACCATCACCGGCGTGGCGGCCGAGGGGAAAGCCGTGGCGAAGGTCGACGGCATGGCGCTGTTCGTGCCCTTTGCGGTGCCGGGCGACGTGGCCGATATCCAGCTGACCCGCAAGAAGAGCAGCTTTGCCGAGGGGCGGGTGGTGCAGTTTCACACCCTCTCGCCTGTGAGGAGCGAGTCTTTCTGCCGCCATTTCGGTGTATGCGGCGGTTGCAAGTGGCAGATCCTGCCCTATGAAGAGCAGCTGAAGTATAAGCAGCAGCAGGTGACCGACAACCTGACAAGGATCGGGAAGGTGGAGCTGCCGCAAATCAGTCCCATCTTAGGGGCACCGCGGACCACCTTCTATCGTAACAAGCTGGAGTTCACCTTCTCCAACAAGCGATGGCTCACCGAGGAGGAGATCACTTCCGACCGGGAGTTTGCGCAGATGAACGCCCTGGGGTTCCATATCCCCGGCATGTTCGACAAGGTGCTCGATATCGACAAATGTTGGCTGCAGGATGATCTCTCCAACGAGATCCGCAACAGTGTCCGCAGCTTTTGCATAGATCACGGCTACAGCTTTTTCGACCTGCGCAATCAAAACGGGCTGATGCGTACGCTGCTGATCCGCAACAGCTCCCTTGGCGAGTGGATGGTGATCGTGGTCTTCTTCGAAGATGATCCGGAGAAGCGGGAACAGCTGATGAACCATCTTGCTGCGCAGTTTCCGCAGATCACCTCACTGCTCTACATCATCAACCAAAAGGCAAACGACACTATCACGGACCAGGAGGTTGTGGTCTGGAAGGGGCGCGATCATATCATCGAGGAGATGGAGGGGCTGCAGTTTCGCATCGGCCCCAAGTCGTTCTACCAGACCAACAGCGAGCAGGCGCATCATCTCTACGAGGTGGCGCGCAGCTTCGCGCAGCTCACGGGTGTGGAGCGGGTGTACGATCTCTATACCGGTACGGGTACCATCGCCAATTTCATCGCACGCAGTGCAAAAGAGGTAATCGGTATTGAATATGTAGAAGAAGCGATAAAGGATGCACGGGTAAATTCTCAGATCAACGGAATTCATAATACGCTTTTTTTTGCGGGAGATATGAAGGATGTGCTCACGGCAGGATTTATCGCGGAACACGGCCGTCCCGATGTGATTATCTCCGACCCGCCCCGTGCAGGGATGCATGAAGATGTGGTCAATGCCATTTTGTTTGCAGCACCAGAAAGGATTGTCTATGTGAGCTGTAATCCCGCCACACAGGCGCGCGACCTGAACCTGCTGGACACGGCTTACCGGGTAACGCGGGTGCAGCCGGTCGACATGTTCCCCCACACCCATCATGTGGAGAACGTGGTATTGCTGGAAAAGAGGGGGTGAGCCCTCCTTCCCGTCCGGTGGCAAATGATTTCTCGGCTGTTACCGTACAGGTGCTACCTTGTAGCCCAGTTTGCGCAACCCTTCGATCAAGCCCTCCTCCCCTGGTAGGTGGAGACATCCCACGGCAATGAATGAAGATTTCTCTGCCATGATTGCCGGCAGCTTCTTCATCCACTTTGCGTTGCGCGCCCCGTTGAGTGCATGCTTCTCCTCTTCGGTGGAGGGACAGGGATCATCGGGATCGTCTGCTGTGTAGAGTGCCCACAGGGCATCCAGATCCTGTGCATGATAGGCACGCTGTAGCTCATCCATTTGCTCCTTTAGCATCTCCGGATGCTTCACCATGCAGGCCAGCATTTCCGCCTGTCTTTCCAGCGGCTGCATCTCCAGTAATACGTAGATCTGATCGTCGGTGTTTTCCAGCCCCTGAACGGGACGGGAACGCTTCCGCGCTTCTTCCTGGAAATACTGGTCGAGACCGGTCCCGCCGGTGAGGGTGGGGTAGTACCGCTGGTAGAGGGTCACCGAGATGAGGTTCTGCAACATCGCTGGCCGTAGCCTGCCGAACTGGGCAAGACCCATTCCCATCAGGCTGGTGAGGGTGCTGTCGAGCTTTGCCCTGTCTGCTTCGCTGAGCAGCATCTCATAGCTCGTTCCTTCTGGCAGCATAGCCCTGCCCATGATGTCCGCCTGCATCCGTACCATATTGTCTATATTGAGCTCTCCCACAGTCTGTTCGGCGCTTTCAAAGGCTTCTTGAATGCCGGGGATGCTGTCGAGGAAGGTGAGCGGCACCAGATGGTGCGTGCCGAAGAGGTAGGAGGGCTTCTTCAGCCCGTTGCCCGATACTTTCCACAGCAGACTGTTGTCGCTGCCGGAGGTGAGGCTGCTGCAGGATATCAGCAGCAAAAGCACCAGGAAGGCGCCTATGTGTTTTCGCGTCATGATGCCTGTTCGCCGGTCAGGGGGACATAGCTTCTCTGTGCCAGCTCCTTGTCCATTGTATAGAGTCCGAATCCGTTGTTGCCGATCAGCTTCAGGCTGTCAATCATTCCCTGTGCGGTCTCCTCTTCCTCTACCTGCTCGTTCACAAACCACTGTAACATGTTCTCGGTAGCGAAGTCGTTCTCGCGACGGGCAACGGATATCAGGTTGTTGATCAGCGAGGTGACTATCTTCTCATGCTTGAGCGTTTCCTCAAAGGCATGCAGTACCGAGTCCCATTTCGTATCTACCTTCTCAATGGGTGTCAGTTCCACCCTGTTTCCCTTGGAGTTGAGGTAGTTCATCTGTTTGAGGGCATGATCCTGCTCTTCGCGGAACTGCACGTTGAACCAGTTGGCAAAACCGGGTAGCCCTTCGTGCGCGAAATGGGCCGACATGGAGAGATAGAGATAGGCCGACCAAAATTCGGCGTTGATTTGTTTGTTGATTGCACTTTCCAATTCCTTACTTACCATTGTTGTATTTGTTTTTGAGTGTTTGTTCATGATAAAACACCTGGAGCCGGAAAATGTTCTGGCTGCAGGGATCCGCCTCTCTGCCGGGTGCAAAAAAAATGGCGCTACTGAGAGAATATAAATTAATTGCTATCTTTGTACGTTAGTTTCGCAGGAAAAAAACTTCAGAGGCAGTGACAGCCTGAGGTCTGTTTTGATTAATTTTCTTCAAATGAATCTTTTAAAGGATAAAATGATGAAGTATGATGCCCCGCAGCGTGCGAAAGCTGCCGGCATCTACCCCTATTTCCGGGCCATCGAGAGTGACCAGGATACGGAGGTGGTCATCAACGGGAAAAAAGTGCTGATGTTCGGCTCCAACGCTTACCTGGGACTGACCAATCACCCGAAGGTGAAGGAGGCCGCCATCGCTGCCACAAAGAAGTATGGTACCGGCATGGCCGGCTCTCGCTTCCTGAACGGCACCCTCGATATACATCTTGAGCTGGAACGTAAACTGGCTAACTTTATGCACAAGGAGGAGGCAATTGTCTTCTCTACCGGCTTCTCCGTTAACGAGGGCGTATTAGGCTGCCTTACCGGACGCGATGACTTTATCATCTGGGATGAGCGGGACCATGCTTCGATCATTGAAGGATTGCGCACTTCCTTTTCCACCAAGTATAAGTTCCGCCACAACGACATGGAGTCGCTCGAGAAGCAGCTGAAGCGGTGTGACCCGCGCAAGGTGAAGCTGATCGTTGTCGACGGTGTCTTTAGTATGGAGGGCGACCTGGCCAATCTGCCGGAGATCGTGAAGCTGGCTCATAAGTACAAAGCCAGTATCATGGTGGATGAGGCACACAGCCTCGGTGTGCTGGGCAAGCGCTACAGCGGCCGCGGCGTGTGCGATCACTTCGGCCTGCTCGACGACGTGGATCTGGTGATGGGCACCTTCAGCAAGTCGTTCGCTTCCATCGGTGGTTTTGTGGCAGGTGACTATCCGGTGATCAACTACCTGCGTCACAACGCCCGTACCAACATCTTCAGCGCCAGCATCACGCCGGCAGCTACTGCTGCCGCCTCGGCTGCACTGGATATCCTGAAGGCGGAGCCGGAGCGGGTGAAGCGTCTCTGGGAGGTGACCGACTATGCTATCCGGCAGTTCCGGGAGAGGGGCTTCGAGCTGGGACCCACTTCCACGCCCATTTTGCCGCTCTATGTGCGGGACAATGATAAGACCTTTCTCGTCACGAAATTACTCTTCGAGGAGGGGATCTTTGTCAATCCGGTAGTGCCGCCGGCCGTGGCTCCCAACGATACACTGATTCGCTACTCGCTGATGGCCACCCACACCATTGAACAGATTGACCGTTCCGTCGAGTGCATCACCGGGGTCTTCAAAAAAACGGGTGTGCTCTGAGGTGAGCTTTTATGACTACTTCGTCACACAACATTCTCCACCTCACGGCGTGCGGAGAATGATTTTTTTCGTAGATTTGCGAAAACATGAATTGCGATGAAGAAGAGGGTTGAGAAGCTGCTGCGGTGGTTTGATCTGCGCAGCGAGATGGAGGGGTACGACACCATTCACGACAACATTGAGAGCGGGATCGTCTTTAGGGGCACCAATCTCTGGGTGTTGATGTTTGCCATTGTGGTGGCTTCCGTGGGCCTTAACATGAACTCCACGGCGGTGATCATCGGCGCCATGCTGATCTCCCCGCTGATGGGTCCCATCAACGGGATGGGGTATAGCCTGGCGACCTATGATTTCCATCTGCTGCGCCGCTCACTGAAGAATTTCTCCTTTGCCGTGGGGGTCAGCCTGCTCACCTCGGCGTTTTATTTTCTTCTCTCGCCCCTGAATGAGGCCCACTCGGAGCTGTTGGCGCGCACCAGTCCCACCATCTACGATGTGATCATTGCCCTTTTCGGGGGGCTGGCCGGCATCGTGGCCATGAGCAGCCGCCTGAAAGGCAACGTGATCCCCGGGGTGGCGATCGCCACTGCCCTGATGCCGCCCATCTGTACGGCGGGTTACGGGCTGGCGACCCTCCAGTTCGACTTCTTCTTCGGTGCGCTCTATCTCTTCACCATCAATACCGTCTTCATCGCTTTCGCTGCGCTCATTGTCTGCCAGTTTCTCAAGTTCCCCATCCGCTCCATTGTCGATTCGGCGAGAAAGAAACATGTCAACCGCGTCATCTCCGCCGTCATTATCCTCACGCTTGTCCCGAGTATCTTCTTCGGGGTCAACTTAGTGAAGAACGAGCAGTTTGCTCAGAAAGCTGAGAGCTTTATCGGAGAGGTGACCCTTCTGGAAGGCAACTACTTGCAAAACAGGCAGGTGAACCCGCAATCGCGCACCATCGAGTTGCTCTATTCCGGTTATGGGCTGAATGACTCTATCAGAATGAATATCAGGGAGAGAGCGCTTGCCCATCGGCTCGACACCTCGCGACTGGTGATTCGCCAGGGGTATGATGCCAGCATGGTGCAGGAAAACGTGCGGAAATATCAGTCAGAGTCGGAGCGGCTGGCAAGTCAGTTGGCTGCCGCTACCTTTTCTTTGCGCCGGAGCGAGGGCCGGGTCGACAGCATCCGCAGCATTCCTCTCTTCGGCGAGAAGATATTGTCGGAGATCAAGCCTCTGTTTCCGCAAATCGCCGGCTGCTCCTATGCGGAGACCTATCTCTTCTCCGCTGTGAACGACACCACCCGCCGTTCGGCCAGGGTGCCGCTGGTGGTCTTTACCGTGCCGCGCAACGGGCTGAAGCCTGCCGACAGAGAGCGTATCGGAGAGTGGCTCGAAAACCGCCTGAACAACCGGCAGGTGAAGACGGTCTTTGAGGAGGTGCGAAATTAAGCCGCTGTCTTGTATCCTATTCCGGCTAAGGAGTGCTTTCTGCGCATTGCTTTGGAGATTGGCTGCCACCCTCCCCGGAGCTGAGCCGGGTAGGGCATAACCGGTAAATCATCACTTCTGCCGATCGTGCTGACCGGGAAGGAGGTGTTGTGCAAATCCGTTCCTGTTAAATTATTTAAAACACTTTTCCGGCAAATCTCAATTATATATTTTTGCGTCCGAAGAATATTTCTCCCGTAACAGGATGCCGGCCTCAACCGGGTTGGAAAAACATTCAAAAAACCTGAAGATTCATATTGCGAAAAATGACCGACAGAAGTTAAAAAGAGAAAGAACATTCAAAAGACAGTTATACTATTCAATCAAAAATTTTACTACGAAAGGAGGATCATTTATGTTGAATCGTACGCAGATTTTGACCCGTTTTTGTCTGTCAGTTTTACTGATTATTCTCTCAGGCGTCAAAGCAGCCACCGCGCAGTCGCTGCGCCTCTATACCCCTTACCCGCGCATTACTGTGCCACCCGGCGAGACCATCGATTACACCATCGACCTGATCAATAACGGTGGCGCTATCGCTACAGCCGAGGTGGGTCTGGAAGGGATCCCGAAGGACTGGAAGCTGACGCTCCGCTCAGGCGGCTGGAACGCACAGGTCATCTCGGTGCTCCCTCGCGAGAAGAAGAGCCTGAACCTGAAGGTGGAGCTGCCCTACGACATTGAGAAGGGAGTCTATACCTTCCGCGTGACTGCCCGTGGCCACAGCGTGCTGCCGCTCACCGTGGAGGTGTCGGAGCAGGGCACGGTCAAGACCGTCTTCACTGCCGACCAGGCTAATATGCAGGGGCATGCCACCTCCGACTTCAACTTCCGCACCAAGCTGGAGAACCAGACTGGCGAGAAGCAGCTGTATGCGCTCAGCTCGCAGGCCCCACGCGGCTGGACGGTCGTTTTCAAACCCAACTATCAGCAGGCCACCTCGGTGGAGATCGAGCCGGGACAAAGCAAAGATATCCCGGTGGAAATGAAGGCTCCCTACAACGTGAAAGCGGGGAAGTATATCATTCCGGTGGTGGCCAGCACCGGTAGCAGCTCCGCCCGCCTGGAGCTGGTGGTGGATGTCTCCGGCAGCTACGGCATAGAGCTCACCACCACCGACGGCCGTCTCAGTGAGAAGATCACCGCCGGCCGCCACAGAAATATTGAGTTGGTGGTGCGCAATAGCGGTTCCACCGACCTGAACAGCGTGCGGATGAGTGCCGGCAATCCGCAGGGGTGGGAGGTGAGTTTCACCCCCGATACCATTCCTCTGGTTGCTGCGGGTGAGAGTGTCCAGGTGAAGGCCCGGATGCGGGCTTATGAGAAGGCTATCCCGGGCGATTATGTGATCAATCTCACGGCACAGACGCCGGAAGCTACCTCCACCGCCTCGTTTCGCATGTCGGTGAAGACGCCGCTGTTGTGGGGCTGGCTCGGCATCCTCATCATCTTAGGTGCCGTCGGTACAGTGGTCTATCTGTTCCGTAAATACGGAAGGAGGTAAGCCATGCAGTCACCCACCATCGTTACCAGCCATCTCACAAAACGATATGGCGACTTCACTGCGGTCAGCGATCTCACGTTGGAGATCGGACGGGGCGAGGTGTTCGGCCTGCTCGGTCCCAATGGCGCCGGCAAGTCGACCACCATCCTGATGCTGATGGGTATGACCGAGCCCACTGCAGGCAGCGTGCGGGTGTGCGGCCTCGATCCCGTGCGGCAACCTATTGAAGTGAAACGCCATGTAGGTTACCTGCCCGAGGATGTGGGCTTCTACGACGACCTGAGCGGCTTAGACAACCTGATCTACACCGCCCGTCTTAACGGTCTCACCGAGGGGGAGGCACGCAGCCGTTCCCTGCAACTGATGGAACGCGTAGGCCTGGCGGAGGAGATCGGCAAGAAGACAGGGAAGTACTCGCGCGGTATGCGACAACGGCTGGGACTGGCCGATGTGCTGATCCGCAACCCGGAGGTGATCATCCTTGATGAGCCGACCCTCGGCATCGACCCCTCCGGCATTCGCGATTTCTTGCGGCTGATCGTCACCCTGAGCCGCGGGGAGGGCATCACGGTGCTCTTCTCCTCGCACCATCTGCATCAGGTACAGCAGGTGTGCGACCGTGTAGGGATCTTTGTAAAAGGCAGTCTGCTGGCGCAGGGCGATATTGCCTCGCTCGCCCGGCAACTCTTCTCCTGCAATGTTTCGGCAGAAGGTAGGGAGTATGGTTTGGAAGATATTTATAACCGTTATTTTGAAGGAGGAACGCACAATGAAGATCACACTGCATCTGCATAAATATTTTTCCGCAACATTTTATGAGGAGCATCTGCGGCGTCTGATCCTTGCGATACGGAAGGAGTTCTCCTCATTCAGCGAATCCGGAGCCGCACCGGGGGCTTTTCGTACCATGGTACGAAAAGAGATGAGCGATCATATCTGCAGCTGGCGTGTGGTCATCCTGATGGCAATCATTCTGCTCACTTGTGTGGGCTCGCTTTACACCGCCCTCTCCGCCATTACCCATGCGGTTGGCAGCAACGAGGAGGAGTTTTTCTTCCTGAAGCTCTTCACCCTGTCGGACGGCAGCCTGCCACCTTACTTCGTCTTTATCGGTTTCCTGGGACCGCTGTTGGGCATCAGCCTCGGCTTCGATGCGGTCAACACGGAGCAGAACAGGGGTACGCTGAGCCGGCTGCTGGCGCAGCCCATTCCGCGAGATTACGTGATCAATGCCAAGTTCACCGCGGCTCTGTTGGTGATCTCACTCCTATTCTTCCTGCTCAGCTTCCTGGTGATCGGTGCGGGGCTGGTGGCCCTGGGCATCCCGCCCACGCCGTCCGAGTTCATGCGGATCATCTTCTTCACACTGCTCAGTATCGTCTACGTGGCACTCTGGCTCAACCTGTCGCTCTTCTTCTCGGTACGCTTCCGGCAGTCCGCCACCTCGGCGCTGGCCGGTATTGCCGTCTGGCTCTTCTTCACGGTGTTCTATCCCCTGATCGCCAACGTCCTGATCAAGGCAGCAGCACCATCACCCTATGCCGGGGAACGGTCGGTTTACCTGTTTGAGCGCTTCCGCTTCCTGCTGATGCAGGTGATGCCGAACGAACTGTTCAGCCAGGCTACCTCCACACTGCTGATGCCCTCCGTGCGCAGCCTGGGACCCCTCACCATGGAGCAGATAGAGGGCGCCATCCCCGGTCCCCTGCCTTTGGGACAGAGCCTGCTGCTGGTATGGCCGCAGCTTACCGGGTTGATCGCCCTCACCCTCCTCTGCTTTATTCTCTCCTACCGATCCTTTATGCGGCGGGAGATCCGGTCGAGGTGAGAAAATCAGCCTTATGCTGAGAGTACTGCCGTCACCATCAACAGGGTGGCGGCAGTTATTCATACCACGTGTTGGACTATCGTACTTTTTACACAAATTCGGCTTTTTGTAATTGTTTGATGGAAATATCAATATATTTTGGATTTGAAAACATACTTCTTTTTCTGTCATTCCAATTTTCCAATTGTTTATTTATAGGCTCTTTTTCAAACGAGTTCAGATTTATTGTAATAAAATCAATTGAAGATAATAGTTCAAGTGCAAAATCTGAATAAAAACCGGTTAAAAAATCTATCGTTTTTTTTGCAATACATTTTAACTCGGCATTGCTTTCAATATGCGTCTTTACCACATCATAGCCATCTGATACTGTTATATATTTTATCATAACCTGTAGTTTTAATAGTAAGCTTGTGGCATCATCTTAATTTTGTCTTTAGCTTTTGCGTTGTAACATCCAAAAGTTGTAATATAATCTGGTGATAAATCTCCAGAAACTAAAAATTCAGCTTGCTTTTTTCTTTTGATATTTAAATTATCTGTACCTCCCCAATAGGAAGCTTTTACTGCTTCCCAATCAATAATATTCACAAGCTCGTTAATTTTTGACTTGTCGTAAAATGAGGTGAGGATTTTTGGTTGTGAGCCTTTTTAGCATGTTGCCCAATGTAGCATTTGCGCAATAAATCCAAAATATTCGTATAGACCTGTCTTATTTGGTTTGTTTACGAATAATCATATCATCCGCATGTATTACTGTGCATATCATCTTTTGTTCCAGTATCAAAAAGATTACGTGCAAATGTAACGAATATTTAGATAATAATGTAATGGTTTATATTTTCTTGTAAAATATTGATATGCATCGTGTACTGGGTATGCAGCGAGCGGATGTTGCGGCTGTTGTGATAGAAAAATTCGGTGAATTATCATGAAAGCGATACAGGAGAACATAACCAGTGACAGCTGCTCTTCTCTAATCATCCTTACACGTGTTTGGAGCGGCTAGTTATGTGCCACTCTTTGAAACTCTTTTTCAAGCCGGATCAACTCTTCGTATAATTTCACGGTCGGCTCCAGAAAGGAGCGGTGGGGATATCTGTCGGTTGGTTTGGAAGCTGCAGGAGCAGACGCGTGGGGCG
>JAQVWR010000125.1 GCA_028709605.1 Proteiniphilum sp. | reverse complement strand
TAAATACTAAACGAATCGAACCCGCCATCGACAATGGCAACCGTTCCGGTCACAAAGCGGGAAGCGTCGCTGACCAGATAATGAAGCGTACCCAACAGATCATCCGGATTGCCAAAGCGACGAAAAGGAGTATGTGCGATGATGGTGTTCCCTCTGTCGGAGTAAGAGCCATCGGGATTGGTCAGCAACGTCCGGTTTTGCTCGGTGATGAAAAAGCCGGGACAAAGCGCGTTCACCCGAAAATCTTCCCCGAATTTCATTGCCAGTTCTCCCGCCATATACTTGGTAAAATTGGTTACCGCTGCTTTGGCCGCTCCATATCCCGCGACACGGGTCAGGGGACGCAGGGCCGATGCGGAGGAGATATTCACGATATTTCCTTTTTTTTCTTTCACCATGTACTCCGCAAAAGCCAGCGTAGGGACCACTGTTCCCATCAGGTTCAGTTCGACCACCTTGCGGAAATCATCTGTCTTCAGATCAAAGATGGTGTTGTCCGGTCCAATGGTTGCACCCGGCATATTTCCTCCGGCACCGTTGATCAGCACATCGATGTGTCCGCATTTCGCTGCAATATCACAGGCATTCTGTTTCAATACAGCCTCATCCGAAACATCCGTCTGCAGGAACATCGCCTTCCCGCCGGCCGCTTTCACCTTTGACACCAGCCGATCCCCTTTTTCTTTGTTTCTGGCCAGTATAGCCACTTTCGCCCCGTGGGCAGCCAGGTATTCCACCATGAAGGTACCCAGCACACCGGTACCTCCGGTGATGACAATCACTTTATCCGTGATATTAAATAACTCATACATATTTTCAGGAATTATGTTATGTGGACAAAAATACGTCGGAATAATCAAAATCAATCGGCATTTCCCGTAACCCGTATCTCCAAAAGCGACCCATCAGAAGTTAAAATAGTCTCTGGCGTTTTGATAAGAAATGCGCTCCACCATCTGCCCCAGGAAATCCATCTCAGCAGCAGGCAGCAACCCCTTCTCCACATCGTGGCCAATAAGGTTGCAGAGGATCCGGCGGAAGTATTCGTGCCGCGGATAGGAGAGGAAGCTGCGCGAATCAGTAAGCATTCCCACGAATCTACTCAGCAAACCCAGGTTAGAAAGAGCGTTCATCTGCGCCTCCATGCCGGTTGGTTGGTCGAGAAACCACCATGCGGCACCGAATTGCATTTTCCCGGCCACCGACCCGTCCTGGAAATTGCCGATCATGGCGGCTACCATATCGTTATCTTTAGGATTGAGGTTATAAATGATGGTTTTAGCCAGCCGGTCATCTCTATCCAGCCGGTCGAAAAAGCGGCTCATGGCCTTGGCCACGGTGCAATCGCCAATGGAGTCGAAGCCGGTGTCGGGTCCCAGTGCATTGAACAGGCGGGTATTGTTGTTGCGGATCGCACCGTAGTGGAACTGCTGGGTCCACCCTTTCTCCCAATCCATCAACGCACCTTCATACAGCATGGCCGACTTGAATTGACGGATCTCCTCATCTTTCAGCGCACGACCGCCATAAACCTTCTCAAAGATCAGCCCGATCTCCTTCTCCGTATATGCTTCGGCATAAAACTCTTCTATCCCGTGATCGGAGAGCCTGCAACCCACTGAGGCAAAATAGTCGTGTCGCCTGCGCAGCGCTTCCATCAGGTCGCGAAACCGGCTGATGGCCACTCCCGAGACCTCCGATAACTTTTCCATATAGGCACGATACTCTTTCGGGTGTTCCACCGCCATCGCCTTATCGGGGCGCCATGTCGGGAGCACTTTGATCCCTAATCCCTCCTCTTGCAAGGCAAGATGATGTGCCAGGGTATCTGTCGGATCGTCGGTGGTGCAGACCACCTCCACGTGAAATTTCTTCATCAATCCCCGGGCAGAGTACTCCGGTGTACGAAGCTTTTCGGTACACGCATCATAAATCTCTTTTGCCGTTTCCGGATTCAACAGTTGATCCACTCCGAAAGCCCTTTTCAACTCCAGGTGAGTCCAGTGATACAGCGGGTTTCGCATGGTATAGGGTACCGTCTCCGCCCATTTTTGAAATTTCTCCCAATCCGATGTCTCTTTGCCGGTGCAATAGTTTTCAGCTACACCATTGGCTCTCATCGCACGCCACTTATAATGATCTCCCTCCAGCCATATCTGCCCCAGATTATCGAACTGATGATCTCTCGCAATATAAGAAGGATCTAAATGACAATGATAATCGATGATCGGTTGTTTTTTCGCATGCGCGTGATAGAGTTCCCTTGCGGCATCTGACTGCAACAGAAAATCATCATCAATAAAGCTTTTCATTGGACATAAATTATAAAACAATTTTTCCGCATTTCTGCTGTTCTCGTGCACATATTTTCGGAAGTGCATGATTTGAAAAACCAAAGTTAGCAATTTATTTTTACTTTGACAAAACCTCCGATGATTTAAATTTTCCCTATTCCGGATAAGCTCGATAGTGATTCAAAATCTTTACCTTAGCGAATCACATTTTTCGCCTGCGCGCAGAATGTTTTCTACGCAAAATCAACTGCGGAATCATCGGTTGAACAGCGCAAAAGTCATTCCTGTGATCGAACACAGTCAGACGGTTTCGCAGCCAGCGAGCAAAGAGTTATTCATTAAGGTGGATAAACTAAAAATTAATCGTAATTTTGTATACGAGCGCATCAGCTCAATCTTGATTCACTGGTTTCATGCATAAAAAAATACGGATAAAAGACATTGCACAAATGGCAGGCGTCTCTAAGGGAACGGTTGACAGAGTCCTTCATAACCGCGGGAATGTCTCACCTGCTGCACGTACAGCGGTGGAGAAAGTATTGGAACAGGTTCACTACAAGCCCAACCTTCATGTCTCAGCCATCTCTTTAAAAAAGAGCTACAAGATCATCGTGACCACACCCGAAGTATCACTCGGTGCGTATTGGGAAAGCATACACAACGGAATCCGTCATGCGCTGGAGGAATATGAAAATGTCAAAATAGAGCTGCAAGTATTCACATATAACCAATACGATATTTATTCCTGCCGGCAGACCTTTGAAAAGATCGCCGGCTTCGAAATGGATGCACTGATTATCGGTCCTACCTTCACCGAAGAAACAGTTCATTTGTGCAAAAAAATGGATGGCAGAAATATTCCTTACATTTTTGTGGATTCAAACATCGATGAGACATCACCGCTGGCCTTCTTTTCGGCAAATCACTACGTGTGCGGATATATGATGGCCAAACTGATCACATCCATCATTCCCCAAAATGCCAATATTGCTATTTTTCACGCTGTCAGAACAGGTGACAGGAGTGCGAACACGACCATTCTCAGAAAAATCGGCTTTACCGATTATCTGGAGAAAAACAAATGCACAAACCTTGTCCGAAGCATCCCTTTTTCAGTCACTGACCCTGAAAACAATGAAAGGTATCTTTCACGGTTATTCGGTAGTCAGAACGGAATTCCGGCCATCGTGGTGTTAAATTCACGGGGTAATTTTATTGCAGATTACCTGGAAGACAATCACATTGAAGGAGTAAAAATGATCTGCATGGATGTAACGATGGCTAATATTGAAGCATTAAA
>JAQVWR010000124.1 GCA_028709605.1 Proteiniphilum sp. | reverse complement strand
CGTTCGATCTCCTCCAGTGATTTACCGGCGGTCTCCGGCATCTGTTTCCAGACGATCAGCATATAGGGGATGCACATGAAAGCGAACAGGAAGAAGGTACCTGCCGGTGTGGCGTTCTCCAGCAGCCAGGGAGTGAGTTGTCCGATCAGGAAGGTGCCGATCCATAACGAGAGCCCGGCGATGGACATAGCCAGCCCGCGGATCTTGGTGGGATACATCTCCGAGAGAAAGACGAATATGACGGCGCTGATGGAGCCGGCGGTGAAGAAGATATAAGCCAGGAAGCAGCCCAGCAGGAAGAGGCTGGTCATCCCCCAAGCCTCTCCCTTAAGGAAGTAGAGCCCGATCAGAACCAGAGAGAGAATCATGCCGCTCACCCCTGTATATACCAGTTTCTTGCGTCCCACCTTGTCGATGATCAGCAGGGCTAATACGGTGGTGCCCATATTCACCAGGCCGATCAGTGACTGGTAGAAAAGGGAGTCACCACTGGAGAGCCCGCTCGTTTCAAAAATGGAGGGGCCGTAGTACAAAACGGCATTGACTCCCATGAATTGTCCCAGGATCGCTATGGCGGAGCCGATCAGGACGGCACGGAAGATGCCCGGGCTGAGCAGCAGCTTGCGGTCTGACTTGCCTTCCGAATCGAGCATGGCCCGTGTGTCGCTGATCTGGCTGTCTACGATGGAGCTGTCTGCATAGATTCTGGAGAAAATGAGAGACGCTTTCTCTTCGTGTCGTCTGACAATGAGCCACCGCGGACTTTCCGGAATGAAGAAGATAACGGTGAAAAAGAACAGTGCCGGGACGGTTTCAGCACCCAGCATGCCTCTCCAGATCTCCGCTCCGAAGATCATCGTCAGCAGTGGGCTGGAGGAGCTGAAGCCTGCCGACTGGTTCAGCAGGTAGTAGTTCATCAGGTAGGCACCCAGGAAGCCGACGGTGACTGCCAGCTGGTAGAGGGAAACCATCCGTCCCCGGTGGGAGGCAGGTGATACCTCTGAGATATAAAGGGGGCAGACGATCGAGACGATGCCGATGCCGATGCCGCCGATGATGCGGTAGATGACCAACTGATCGAGGTTGGCTGAGATGGCACACCCGATGGCCGATGCCGTAAAGAGGATGGCTGAGAGGATCATGGTTCTTTTTCGTCCAAAGCGGTCGCTCAGTGCCCCGGCGAAGAGTACACCGGTGATCGACCCTACCAGGGCGCAGCCTACGTACCAGCCGCTTTGCAGGGTGGAGAGCGAAAATTGACTGGAAACCTGAGAGACGGTGCCGGAAATGACGGCCGTATCGTATCCGAATAAAAAACCTCCTAACGCTGCGACAACGGAGAGAAACGTCACATATCCTAAATTATTCACCTTGTTCATCGTGCTACCAAGTTAAAGTATTCTTTGTATCGGTTGTATAAGTTACCTGCCTGGGTGTAGGCTGACTGGGGGCTCATGAAGTGAGAGAACTCAAACGTGATCGCCTTGTCGTATCCGCAACGTTGGGCTGCTTCCAGCTTCATCCGTAATTTATCGAATTTTATAGGCAGAAACTTGATGGGCATATCGCGGTCGAAAGACTCGGCATTGGTCCAGCATTGCATCCCATATTTATCGGCCAGCTTCTTGTTTACCGTAAAAAAAGCATCCAGCTCGTCATAATCGATATGCCCATCCTGAAAGGCAACAGCATCCACCACTTCGTGGATGCCCGCGAAAATCTCATCCCACTCCTTTTCGTGCTGCTGAACGGATACGGATTCGTTTTTGGATAGGGTGGCGCCGCTTGCTGCCACCGCTTTTTTCCCGTCTATCCACGGTGAAATGAATGTGGGCAAACCGCCCGACACCTCTTTGCACTGTTTTCCCATTGCATAAAATGCGCCGATAGCTCCTTTGGTGGCGCGGCTGATTTCTCCACTCACATACCAGCCGCCAAAACTTTTATATTTTTCGCCATAATTTTTCCACACCTCATCAATGACCTGTTTGTTGTCTTCTATCTCGTGTGTCATGTCCCCCGTAGCCCAATAATGGCCTGAATCATACAGGCCGAAGTAAAACTTCATATCATACTTTGCGGCGAGTCGCAAATACATATCCAGCAGATCCACGGAAGGCATATAGCATCCTTTGCCCAGCAGATATTGCGAAGGGTAAGTGATAAATTTTTTGTACCCCGAACGAATCATGATGACCGTATCAATCCCTATTGCTTTCATGTATTGGAAATCCAGGTCCCATTCCGCTTCACCCCAGTTCTGGTGAGGAATATCATGAGAAATTTCATCTAAAAACGTACCGGTGATTTTGATTCCACTGTTTTCCGGGACAATCAGTTTGCTTTTCAATGCACTGTTCTTATGTATGTTCGACCTGTTGTCCGATAGGCTATGGGTATGGTTGTCGCTGCAACCCGACCATGCAGGGATAGCTGCCACCGATGCACCGGCAAGAGCCGCTTTTTTTATAAAATCTCTCCTGTTGTTTCCCATTGTTGTCTCTTTTAATTATTAATTTTTTCTATCCGGTTGATTGCTAAAATAAGTTTTTCCGCCATCCGCGCGAAGCCTGTATCGGTAAGATGGATCCCGTCAACGGTTGCTTCGCCGTCATTCCCTGTCAGGTCATCGCCTGTCAGGTAATATACATTTTTATCTCCCTCGCGTTTGATCTTTTCGTATTCTTCTTTCAACAGCCTGTTCTTTTCCGTGATTGCTTCACAGGTTTTTTTATCATAAAACGAATGAGGAAAAATGATCGTTTCCACGAAGAGAATCGGGGTATCGGGATTGGCTTTACGCAATATGTTGAAAAAAGTCTCTGTTTTTTCGGTCAGTTGTGTAGTGTTTACATTGGGAATAAAGTCGAGAATAAACATCGATGCATCCCGGCGGGTTGCCATCAATTCTGCAATCTCATAATCGAGCTGCCCGTTTCCGCTGAATCCCAGGTTAATCACCTCTCTGTTTAATTTGCGGGCAAGGATGTTGGTATACGACATTCCCGGCCTTGAAGCACACCCTCCCTGGGTGATACTGGTTCCGTAAACCAGAATGGGATGAGTAGTGTCGGGATAGGGAAGTGCCGGATTTTGAATACAGGCGGTGGTGTCTATACCGATTGAAAGGGAAATAACTCCGTCATAAAGAGGGAGAAACATCATGTATTCCCTTTCCTGTGGCGTCATATTCGAGATAATGACCCGTTCGTTTGTCTTTCCTGTAGGAAGGCCTGCTTTCACAGGTTGCCAGTGATCTTTTTCCCACGCATAGAGATCGACCCCCTTGATCCCTGTATCGGTCATATGGTTCATATGGTTATCTCCTGCCACTTCCCATTTTGCAGAGATGGCCTTGCTGTTTGTTCTGAAACGTATCGCCAGCCCGGAACTGTTTTTCCCCAGGTTCCATAACGGAGGGCGGCACCTCTCCTTCAGACAGGCCGGGAGCCGTTCGTACCGTGTCTCGGTCTCTTCAGATACCTTTCCGAGAAGCGGAAATTGATCGGCCTCATAATATACCGTTTGCGCAAGGGTGTGCGATGCGACGAAATACAGGATACATGCTAAAAACAAATTTACTTTTCTCATCTGGTTATTTTTATTATTTACATTA
>JAQVWR010000123.1:1927-3617 GCA_028709605.1 Proteiniphilum sp. | reverse complement strand
ACTTTTACAGCACGCCCTGTCCCATCATGGCTTTGGCCACCTTCATAAAGCCGGCAATGTTGGCACCCTTCACGTAGTTGATGTAACCGTCGCTCTCGCGGCCGTACTTCACGCAGTTCTCGTGGATATTGGCCATGATCCACTTCAGCTTCTCGTCCACCTGCTCGGCGGGCCAGCTGTACCGTTCCGAGTTCTGGGTCATCTCCAGTCCCGAAACAGACACGCCTCCGGCATTGGCCGCCTTTCCGGGGGCATAGAGGATTTTGTTTTCCTGAAAGATCTCCACCGCTTCGGGGGTGCTGGGCATATTGGCTCCTTCGGAGACGGCCAGGACACCGTTCTTCACCAAGGCTTCCGCATCGGCCCGATCAATCTCATTCTGCGTCGCAGAGGGCAGGGCAATATCCCCCTTCTCTCCCCAGGGACGGGCACCCGGCACATACTTACAACCGTACTCCTCGGCGTACTCACGGATACGGCCGCGGTACAGGTTCTTCAACTCCATCACAAACTTCAGCTTCTCTTCTGTGATGCCCTCCGGATCGTAGATATACCCGTCTGAGTCGGAGAGCGTTACCGGGATCGCACCCAGTTGGATCAGTTTTTCGCAGGTGTACTGTGCCACGTTACCGGAACCGGAGACCAGGCATTTCTTTCCTTTGATATCGATGTTACGGGTTTTCAACATCTCCAGCAGGAAGTAGACATTGCCATAGCCGGTGGCCTCGGGACGGATCAGCGACCCGCCAAACTCGCGCCCTTTACCCGTAAAGGTACCGGTAAAAGAGCCTGCCAGCTTCTTGTACTTACCGAACATATAGCCCACTTCGCGGCCACCCACGCCGATATCACCGGCAGGCACATCGGTATCGGGGCCGATCATCCTCCACATTCCCTCCACGAAAGCCTGACAGAAGCGCATGATCTCACCGTCGGACTTGCCGCGGGGCGAGAAGTCGGATCCACCCTTGGCACCGCCCATCGGCAGGGTGGTGAGTGCATTCTTGAAGGTCTGCTCAAAAGCCAGAAACTTCAGAATGGATGGCGACACGGAAGCATGAAATCGAATTCCGCCCTTATAAGGGCCGATGGCATTGTTGTGCTGCACCCGGTAACCCATGTTGGTCTGTACCTTGCCCTGATCATCCACCCAGGTTACACGGAAGGAGTGAATCTTATCGGGAATCACCAGCCTTTCGATCAGATTTGCCTTTTCAAACTCAGGATGCTCGTTGTAGACATCCTCTATCGACTCAACTACCTCCTCAACTGCCTGATGGTATTCCGGTTCGTTGGGAAAACGCCTTTTTAAAAGATCGATAACCTCTGTAGCTCTCATAAAAAATCTCTTTAAATCAGATAATTCTTTAAAAAATCACTTTGAAGCACAAAATTAGATAAAAATTTCCAATAAGAAAATTTTTCACGTCTATTTCTTATTTTTGTCACAAAATAAGCTATTTTTTTAGATTTTTGTAAATCGGAATAAACACGATTGCCCCCGACATAAGGATCGAAACAACGGTCATGCCGTTGATCTCGGCATACAGCAGGATATAAACCACCAATACGATCCAGAGGATGATGATAAAAGCAATTTGTGTCTGGGAGAGTTTTCTTCTTGCCATATATTTCCGGGTTAGGTGATACAAAGATAGCAAAAAGAAGAGAGTAGGGAGCAGTGCCAGTC
>JAQVWR010000123.1:0-1827 GCA_028709605.1 Proteiniphilum sp. | reverse complement strand
TCGGGAATCTTTGTCTCCATCGCTATCGCCTTTGTGGTGGGAAGCATCATCATGTATCTCTCCCGGCTGATCTTCTCCTTTAACTTCGGAAAGAGCTTCCGGTATCTCGGAGCCATCTGGGGAGGGATGGCACTGACATCCATCATCTATTTTGCCATCTTCAAAGGACTGAAAGGCAGCGTGGTGGTGACACCGGAGATGCTCAACTTCCTGGAGAACCATATGCACACCGCACTACTCTACACCTTTGCCGCTTCCACCTTCCTGATGGCCCTCCTCCAACACCTCTTCCGGGTGAACATCCTGAAGGTGATCGTCCTTTCCGGTACGGCTGCGCTGGCCATGGCCTTTGCCGGCAACGACCTGGTGAACTTCATCGGCGTCTTCATGGCCGGGTATGACTCCTACAGGATTGCCGGTGAGATGGTTGCTGCCGGAGGCAATATTGAAACCCTCTACATGGGCAGGCTCGCCGAACCGGTGGTCGCCAATATCGCCTGGCTGATCGGTGCCGGTGTGATCATGATTATGGCTCTCTGGTTCTCAAAAAAGTCGCGGTCGGTGACAGAAACCGAAGTAAACCTGGCCCGCAAGGGGGAGGGCGTAGAACGGTTCTCCTCCTCTCCCCTGTCGCGCTCCATGGTACGGGGCAGCCTCACCATCAGCAAGTCGCTCGACAAAATCATCCCCACACCGGTAAAACGGTTTATTGACCGGCAGTTTACACCGGCTGAGGAGACAGGAAACGGAGCTTCCTTCGACCTGATACGGGCATCGGTGAACCTCACCATAGCAGCCCTGCTGATCTCACTCGGTACCTCCCTGAAGCTGCCGCTCTCCACCACCTTCGTCACCTTCATGGTGGCCATGGGTACCTCCCTGGCCGACCGCGCCTGGGGACGTGACAGCGCGGTCTACCGCATCAACGGGGTGCTGACGGTTGTGGCGGGATGGCTGATGACCGCCCTGATCGCCTTTACCGTCTCGCTACTCATCGGCATCTTCCTGATGTGGGGCGGCAAGATCGCCATCGCGGTGATGCTTCTGCTGGTTGGATTGATACTCTACAAGTCGGGACGTATGCATACCAAACGAAAGAATCGCGAACAGCAACAGCAACAGGTACTCTCCAGCGAGATCCAGCTGGTCACCTCGTGCAACGATGATGTGCGGCTCGTACTGGAAAAGACCCTCTCCATCTTCAACAATATCCTTATCGGATTGCGGGATGAAGATCGCAAGACGGCCAAAAAAGCAATGACCAAAGCCAATGAACTCTACGAGAAGTTCAAGGACAAACGAACCTATGAGGTGGTACCCACGCTGGAGAGCATGGAGATGAACGCACTCGACCTGGAACAGGAGTACGTGCAGCTGGTGGATTATTCCTATGAGATCACCAAATCGCTCAAAGCGGTGACGGAAGCTACTTTCCGCTATATCGACAACAACCATGCCGCCTTCACGAAGGAGCAGATCGAGGACCTTTCGATGATCTACAAGATCCTCACCGAAGCATTCAACAGCTACAATGAGATGGACAGGAAGGGCGAATATGCGCAGTTCTCCATTGTCACCAATATGCGGGAGGTGATTATCGACCTCTATCAGAAGCTCAACAAACGCCAGATCAAGCGGGTGAAGGCAGGGGACTCCACCACGCGCAGCAGCATCCTCTTCCTCAACTTAGTCAATGAAGCCAAGATCATCACCCTGCAGTCGGGTAACCTGCTCAAATCGCACCGCAACTTCAAGGAGAATTATGCCAAGGCGGGACCCGATGTGAATGCCAAGACGCTGATCCGGCAGGTCACGCTGAACCTCTGA
>JAQVWR010000044.1 GCA_028709605.1 Proteiniphilum sp. | reverse complement strand
ATTGTAGAAAACAATTAACCAACGAAGGATGAAAGAGCTTTGAAAGACAAAACAATCCATATCAATTCTCGGGTTCTTCAACTGCTGAGTGAAGGAGATGAAAAAGCTTTTGAACAGATCTTTCACGTCTACTACAATCGGGTCTATACCTTTATATTAAACACACTTTTCGATAAAACTTTTGCGGAAGATATCACACAAACGGTCTTCATTACGCTCTGGGAAAAAAGAAATACCATTGATCCGGAAAAAGATATTGCACCACTACTTTATACCATTGCCAAAAATCATGTGTACAGGCAGACGGAACAATTGCTGCGAAAATACAAATACGAACAAACCCAACAGGAAATGATCCAGGGATGGAATAATCCGGAAGAAGTGGTTAACAATCATTTCCTGGAGGAGATTCTTTCGGAGTTGATTGAAAAACTTCCCTCAGCACGACGGAGGATCTTCTTGTTGAGCCGAAAAGAGAATTTATCGAACAAAGATATTGCAGACCGTTTGCACATTTCAGAAAAGACAGTTGAAACACAAATAAGACGCGCGCTTGCATTTTTAAAAGAGCAGATGAAAAAATATCTGATGCTTTTGTGCTTGTATTGAATCACCATCATCCTGCCACAAAATCTCTTTTTCTTTACCCAGTAGTTAAATATCGTTAATATCTTGTTAAATATGACATCGCTGTAAGGATTTCACACCCGTTACGTATAAATCAATAAATATGTCAGAAGAAATTAAAAAATTAATAGAGAAATTTCTCACCCGGACAATCTCGGAAGAGGATAAGAATAAGTTGCTGAACGCCTATCAGGAAAAGAGAATAAGCGAGAAACAACTCGATGGTTATTATGCCCAAAAATGGTCGGATGCGGCACAGTTTCCTTCGCAGAAAGCGGAGGAGAGCAGACAAGAAACCTGGAACCGGATTCGGGCATCCATTCTTCCCCGTGCTTTTGCTTTTCAGAGAGTCAGACAAAAATGGGTGGCAGTTGCCGGCATTGCAGCTGTGGCAATCATCTTATTTGCATTGGGATATTCTCTCCGGCTGTCTCCGACGCATTCCACAAAAGAACTCGTCGTCACCGTAGAGAATGGACAAAAAGCAAACGTGCAACTACCCGACGGATCTCAGGTAAGTCTTAACTCAGCCAGTGAACTCCGGTATCCTTCCGACTTCGGGAAAAAGAAACGCATCGTGAAACTGAAAGGGGAAGCCTATTTCGACGTGGAAACCAACCCCAAAAGACCTTTCATCGTACAAACACGCTCCAACCTGCAAATAAGGGCATTGGGAACAAAGTTCAACGTCAAGTCATACCCCGATGATGCGCAAACCACCAGCACACTGATAGAAGGAACGATTGAAGTAAGTAACCCGGACGCATCGGAGATATTGACTCCGGGTGAACAGATTCAATATCACACGGTGGAGGGTACATTCAACAAATCTACCGTAGATAATGTGGAGGAGGCGATCTTCTGGATGACCAACCAGTTTGTGTTCAGCGGGGAAACACTGGAAAATATTGCCAAAATATTGGAACGAAGTTATAACGTGACCATCTCTTTTGCATCACCCGAAATTAAAGAGATACAATACAGCGGAAAAATAAAAAATAACAGCATCGAGAACGTACTGAACCTCATTACCGTCGTTTCACCGTTACAGTACACGATGACCGAGTCACACATTACATTCAGTAAAAAATAATGTCAAACCAACTTAAAGAAATGTAGCCTATGTGATAAAAAAAAGTAACCATACAAAAAACCGGAGCAATGTGAGGGCATTACTCCGGAAGAGAATGAACATGTACATCATACTGCTGACAGGATAATAGCATCACGACGCCTTTTTTGCGTCCAATACGCTGATAACACATCCATTTTGAAAACAAAAATACGCAATAAGCGCGACATCACTGCTTTTATCCTGATAATTAATTTCAACAAACCAACACAAATCTAAAAAAACATTCAATGAAGATACAAATTATCAAAAGAATTGGCATCAGTTGCCTGCTTTTGCTCTTATTGGGTATGGGGAAAAGCATGGCACAACTGAGTATCTCCGCTACCAACACGCAACTGAAAAAAGTACTTCAACAGATTGAGCAAAAAAGTGACTACACTTTTTTTTACAGTGATAATTTCATCGACTTAAATCAAAAAGTATCCATTCAGGCAAAAGATGAACCGATAGAGCAAATTTTGGACAGACTCTTCCGAAATACGAATGTGGTCTACAAAATCAACAATTCACAAATTGCGCTCTCCGTGAGGTCCGGTCAACCACAAACAGGAGCCCAATCATCTCAGCAACAGGTCAAAAAAACCATCTCGGGTACAATCCGGGATCCGGAAGGAGAATTAATCATTGGCGCCACCATCGTGGAAAAAGGAAATACCACCCATGGTACGGTCACCGATATTGACGGAAATTTCACCCTCTCCAATGTACCTGAAAATGCCACGCTGGTGATCAGCTTTGTCGGAATGAAACCACTGGAAGTGGCTTTAATCGGAAGATCGACCATCCATGTTGTCATGGAACCCGATGTTGAGCTTCTGGAAGAAATTGTGGTGGTGGGGTATAGCACGCGATCCAGAGAAAAACTGATTAGTTCCGTTTCAACCATTAGCAATACGGAGCTGGCAAAATCGACCACTCCCAACCTGGAAAATGCTTTGGTAGGCCGTGCAACAGGTGTCTTCTCGCGCCAGTCGAGCGGCGAACCGGGCTCCGACGCGGCAAACCTGCAGATTCGGGGCTTTGGAGCCGCACTGGTTGTGGTGGATGGCATTCCCGGCAGGAATTACAGCCAGATTGACCCTTCGGAAGTAGAATCCATCTCCATTCTGAAAGATGCTTCGGCTGCAGCTGTGTACGGCATGCAGGGCGCAAATGGCGTAATCCTGGTCACCACAAAAAGGGGAGCCAAAAAAAAGGAGACAAATATCGATATCAGTACCCGTTTTGGGCAACAGATAGCCCATAACTATCCCGATGTGGCAAACGCGACGCTGTGGCAAACACTGGTAAATGAGTACAATGCAAACATGAAATTGATAAACAACCCAAAAGCAGTCATTACCGAAAATGATATGATCATCCGCCAGTACCCCTACGAAACAAACTGGTATCGCGAAATGATCCAAAATGCCCCCATCTCGCAATCGAATATCAATCTGTCGGGGGGCACCGACAATGTGGCCTATTTTGTTTCAGGCGGATTTCTCCATCAGGAAGGGATTTGGTCCACCAACTCCACGGCAAAGAACAGGGTAAACCTCCGGAGCAATCTCGATGTGGATGTGACAAACAACCTGAGCATGGCTATCGGAATTGGAGCCTTCCTGGATAATTTAAACTACCCCGGGAGAAGCGCCATGGAGATTGCCAGAAGCTTAAAGAACACGGCTCCAAATATCCCGGTACGCTGGGAAGAGTATCCCGATTTTTATGCTTTTGGCGGTGAAGGAACCGACAACCCCATGGCACTCGCCGACCGGGATGCCTCCGGATATAACAACAGCAGGACGAAGAATCTGAATGTTGATTTCTCCGTCAAATACAGTGTCCCCTTCATCGAAGGTCTTTCACTGAAAGCAAACATGGGCTATACAACCGACGACATGTGGAACAAAAACTGGTATAAAAATATCGTGTATGCAGGATACAGAGCCGACGCGGATGAATATTACCAGAGCGCCTCCGCATCCAACACAAACAAAGCAAACCTCACGCTGTACGATGGGAACAACTGGGCTTTTACAGGACAAGGATTCATCAATTATCTGAATTCGTTCGGCAACCACAATCTCAACTCGGGACTGGTCTTTGAATTGACGCAATCGCAAAACAGGTCGACCGTGACCTCGAGGGGTGAATTTCCTTCCACGATTCTCGACATGCTTACCGGGGGGTTAACCAACAAACAGGTATCCAATGGCGAGTCGCTGAGAGAGTACAGGGCAGCGTCTGTCATCGGTCGCTTCTCGTATGACTACGCATCGAAATATTTTCTCGATTTTAACTTCAGATACGATGGCGCACAATATTTTGCCGACAAATGGGGTTTCTTCCCTTCCGCTTCCGTAGGATGGATGCTCACAAAAGAGGAGTTCATGTCGGCACTCACACCGGTAGTCAATGAACTAAAACTGAGAGCTTCCTGGGGGAAGCTGGGCGACTTGTCGGCGGCAAGAGATTATTACAACTCACTGGAACAGTACTATTTTCAAAGCGGATACAGGTATCCCGGCGAAACCATTGAATTCGGCGAACGGACTATCTACGGCCTTACACCGACCATCAATGCCAATACTGACTTTACCTGGTCAACGTCCACCATGTACAACGCAGGGATCGACTTCAAACTCTGGAATGGCTTGCTGAATGGATCTGTCGAGTATTTTCGGCGCAGCAGGGCAGGGCTCCCCGCTCAGAAAGCAAATGACAACGCCGGTCTGCTGGCCACCTGGTATAACCTGAATAACGACAATACACGCGGATTTGAAATCTCACTCAACCATCGGCACAGGGTAAATGATTTCACCTATTCGGTCGGTGGAAACCTGTCCTGGGCCAGAACACAAAACGGATACCTGGAACATGGCAAATTCACCAGCGGTTACGACCAATGGAAATGGTACAACGGTGACAGATGGAACAACGTGCGATGGGGATTGAACCAGATTGGTCATTATCAATCGTATGAAGAGATTCTGAAGGCACCCATGCACCAAAATTCAAACAACAACTCCGTCATTCTGCCAGGCGACCTCAAGTACGAAGATTGGAACAACGACGGTTACATTGATGAACACGACATGCGTCCAATAGCCCGCACGGCTTATCCGGAGCTGGTATACGGCATCAACATGGGCGCTGAGTGGAAGAACTTCGATCTGACCATGTTCTGGCAGGGAGGAGGGTTGTCTGACTTTAAAGTAGGCGCCTTTGACATGGACGCTTTTGAGGAAGGTAGAACCTACCGAAATGCTTGGAGTTACTTCAACGACCGTTGGCGTAAAGCCGATTACACGAATCCGGACGCTGAATGGATCCCCGGTTATTTTCCGGCAGTCAGGGATATGTTCGCCGTCACAATCAACCGGCTGGAGTCGAACTACTGGATGTGGAGCGGTAATTATATACGGCTCAAGAATATTGAACTGGGATATACTTTCCCAGCGAAGATATTGGGAGATAGCGTCAAGCAGCTGAGGATATATGCCAACCTGTATAATTTCCTCACCCTCTCTTCCCAAAAGTTCTTTGATCCCGAGCAGGCCGAATATGCCTTCTCTTTTGCCTCCTATCCGCAGATAAAATCATTCAACGTCGGTGTAAATCTAAACTTTTAAGGAAATGAAAAGAATATATATATTATTTACCCTGATATCCATACTGCTCATTGGATGCAGTGACTGGTTAGATGTAGACTCCAAGGTCATCGTCACCGACGAGGACATCCAAAAATACCCGGAGCTGGCCGAAGCACAGTTCTTGTCGAACTATGCAGAGTTACGCAAATCGATTCACAGTGTGGGCGATGGTGCCTTATCGTATCGCCAGCACCACCTGGAAGCGTTTACTGACGACGGAGCCAGCAACATCGACTGGGAAGCGGGAGTGATGCGCAACAACTCTCCGGGACTGGTTTATGGGGGGATTTTCTCACAAAGCAGCGGAGAGACTTTCACGCCCGTATGGAACTATAAGACCATCCATGTAGTCAACAAATTTATCGCCACGTATCGCAATGCCACCGACGAAAAAATATTGAATACGGTTGGAGAGGCGTTGTTTATCCGTTCCTTCCTCTACTTTGAAATGGTGAAAAGATATGGCGGCGTGCCGCTGTTTTCAGGACCGCTGGACAACGTGACTGCAATCAACCAGCGTGCCACGGAAGAAGCGTCCTGGAAATTCATCCAAAACAGCCTCGACTCAGCCATCCTGCTTCTGCCCCATGCGCAGCAGATCATCGCCGAGGACAAAGACAGAGCCAACAAGTTCACGGCGCTGGCCCTGAAATCGAGGGCGATGCTCTATGCCGGTACCATCGCCAAGTACGGGAAAGTGATCAATAACGGTCTGCAGGGAATCCCGCAGAACAAAGCGAAGGAGTTTTTGCTGGAAGCGGCAGACGCTGCCGATCAGGTCATCAATCACAGCAACAACAAGTATCAGCTGAGTACAGCTTTTGGGGACCTGTTCAACGGCAAGGACGAAGACAACAATGAGATCATCTTCCGTTTCAGAAACAGTGTGAAGTCGGGAACACAGGTCTTCCTCGACTTCTGGAATCAGTCGTACCGGATCAAGAAAGAGGGTTATACTGCCTTCATGGTACCTTCGCTCGACATCGTGGAACAGTTTGAAACGCTAAACGGTGAAATCATGCCCCTGGAATATGGGGTGCCCAAAAACAATCCCGAAGATTTCTTTGCCAACAGAGACAGGCGACTTGCCGCCACTGTCATATATCCGGGAGGGGAATTTCTCGGCGAACGATTCTCCATCTATAAAAAAACCATCGTCAGACATGCTGATGGAAGCCAGCGTGAATATTTCTACAACAGCCAGCAGGAGTGGTCCGACGCCGGAAAAGTACCCGGCCACGAAACATTCATGAAGAGCGGCTTCGACGGTATCTTCTTCAATAACTCGGGTATGGGAACCACCAACTATGGCTTCTTCCTGAAAAAAACACTCTATGGGGTAAAACGGCAGGAAAACTACCTGAATCATGAAAATGATCAGGATGCCGTGATCCTGCGTTATGGCGAAGTGATCCTCAACTATGCCGAAGCAGCTGCAGAGCTGGCAACACTGGGTGAAAACAAATATATGAATGACGCGCAGGCCCAATTCGATCTCCTGCGGGCCGTCCATGGAGGCCTCCCTTCCAGGCAACTCACCATCACTTCGGCACGGCACGAGCGAAGAATAGATCTGTTGTATGAAGGTTTCAGGTACTGGGATCAAAAACGATGGCGTATAGGCACACAAATGCACAACCAGACCCTCAGGGCACTGCATCCCATCCTGCATATTGATGAGACCGAAACTCCTGCCAGAATCTATTATACCCTGGAGGCTGCCGAAGCACCTGCGTTGGCCACAAGGGTCAAATGGTTCGAAGAACGTGATTACTATTGTCCCGTACCCACGAGCCAGAACCCGGGAATCGTACAGAATATCGGTTGGGAATAATGATCAAAAAAATCTTATGACAATGAAAAAAAATATCATTAAATACTGCACACTGACCAGCCTCATATTGGCAATTACCCTCACAGGATGTGAGCTGGATGAACGAATCGACGACCTTACCGGAGGATATGAAGGCCATCTGATCGACAAGCTATCCGGAGACACCGTCACAACAGAATACTACGGCGCCAAGATCATGCTGCTCGACCTGAAATATGGCGATGTGGCACAGCCATTGGTGTATAACATTCTTCCAACGGGCGAATACAAAAATAGCAAGGTTTATCCGTCAAACTACCGGGTCTGGGCTGAAGGGCCTTTCTATCAGCAGGATACCATCTATGGTGATATCAGCCATATGAAACAGATGAACCTGACCGTTACACCCAATATCTCCCTGCAGATTGAGAAGGTGGAATTAAAATACGGTATTGCAGCCGAAATCACCTACTCCTACGTCTTGCACAACCCCTACTCCACCACTGTCGATATCGGGATGGTTTACGGAACAGATATCTATCCGGGATTCAGGACAGCCATGAACGAGACGGAATCGGCGCGAACCTACAAGCGAATCAAGGGCGGACTGACGGCAAAATCGGGAGAATTCAAGGAGACATTCTTCCTGAGACCCAATACCACCTACTACTTAAGAGCCCTTGGGAAAGGCAATAATTCCGGTGACTACTGGAACTATTCAAAACAGTATGTTTTACAGACTTCAGGCGTCGACATCAGCGGAATACCCATCGAAATGAATCAAGGCATCACCAGTGCGACCTCGGCCGTGCTCCAATGGTCGTTCCCCGAATCCATCGTCGACAAGATCAAGCTTTCCTACACCAACAGAGATGGAATTACCGTGGAAAGTATCTTCTCACCCGGTGTCAAATCCTATGTAGCCAACCTGAAGCATGACGCAACCACAACAATCGGTGTGGAACTGTTGACCAAAGAAGGTGTCAGCAGCGGAGTCAAAAACATCCAGATCGTCACCAATAAATTAACGGACTATTATGTGCTCGCCGCACAATTGGGAAGGCCGGAAAATATTCCATTGTTCTATGACAGGGCTTTTAAGATGTCGTTATCCAAAAGTCATGCCGAAATTAAAGGGCCCGGCATCGATCCGGGATGGGTCAACAGTCCGTTCAGGGGTGAATTCATCGACTGGTGGAACAGCTGGGCTGCACCAACCAACATGCCAAAGAACGAGGATATTGAGAACTACACAACCTTTACGTTGTATGGGGAAGTGAAAACGCTGCTCGATATGCTGCCCTTTGTCAATCTGGAGAAACTGATCATCCTGCCCGGAGGCGACCTGTTTGATACTGGCCTCACGATCAAAGCCGACGTGGATTTGACAGTTTTGAGCAATCTCAAGAAGCTGACAACCGTGGAGCTGGGGGTCGGAGTTCCGCTGAATGAAACCCATTTTAAGAATGCAGGACTGACTCACCTCACGATTATCAAACATCAATGAAAGTCTCATGAGGGTTATTGCAAATATTATTTACACCTTCCTGGCCCTTTCTCTCTTGTCGTGTACTCCCAAAAAGGATGTGCAGGCAATGAGAGAAATGGCCGGAAGGCTCTTTCCTGCACAGGCGGATAACTTCCGTTTTCAGATTTTATCAGACACGACTGGGCGAACCGACTTCTTTGAAATATCATCCAAGCGAAACAAAATCATCATCCGGGGAAACAGTGCCAATTCTTTGGCAACTGGACTGAATCACTATCTGAAATACTATTGTCAGACGAGCGTCTCGTGGTACCTGGATGATCCGATTGAGATGCCGGCAGAATTACCCATGATCGAAAATCCAATCAGGATTACAGCACGCACTCCGAACCGCTTCTTTCTGAATTATTGCACATTCGGCTACACCATGCCCTGGTGGAAGTGGGAAGACTGGGAGCGTTTAATCGACTGGATGGCACTGAACGGAATCAACATGCCACTGGCCATCACTAGCCAGGAGGCCGTCTGGTATAATGTGTGGACCAAGATGGGACTCAGCGACGAAGAGATAAGGAGTTACTTCACAGGTCCTCCCTATCTCCCCTGGCACCGCATGTCGAACCTCGACTCCTGGCAGGGACCACTGCCAAAAGCGTGGATCGACGGACAGGCAGAGCTGCAGAAACAAATTGTGGAGAGAGAGCGGGAGCTGGGCATGAAGCCCATCCTACCCGCATTTGCGGGACATGTTCCGGCCGCACTGAAAAAAATCTACCCGAACGCAAAAATTTCAAGGATGAGTAGCTGGGGGGATTTCGACGATCAGTACAGAAGTCACTTTCTTTCGCCGGAAGACACCTTGTTTGCCCTTATCCAGAAAGAATTTCTAAATGAACAAACACGGTTGTTCGGCACAGACCATCTATACGGCGCAGATCCCTTCAATGAGGTTGACCCGCCCAGCTGGCAGGAAGACTCGCTGGCAATAATATCGGAGAAAATTTTCCATGCGCTGGAAGCTGCCGATCCGGAGGCAACCTGGGTACAGATGACGTGGCTCTTCTATATGGATCGCCATAAATGGACCGATTCACGCATCGGGGCATTTCTGACCGCGGTACCCAAAGAGCGTTTGTTGCTGCTGGACTACTACGGTGAACATACCGAAGTATGGAAACAGACATCGGCCTATCACGGGCAGCCCTTTATCTGGTGTTATCTGGGCAACTTCGGCGGAAACACCATGTTGGCCGGAAATATGCAGGAGGTGGGCAAACGCATTGAAAATGTGTATCAAGCTGGCGGAGAAAACTTCTCCGGCATCGGCTCCACCCTGGAGGCACTCGACGTGAACCCCTACATGTATGAATACCTGTTTGAAAAAGCCTGGGATCATGGAACGACCGACAGAGAATGGATAAAAGCGCTCGCTGCCCGCAGAGTGGGAAAAAGTGATCCCCTTGCCGAGGAGGCGTGGCAGATCCTGTATGACAAAATCTACCAATCACCGGCCACACTGGGACAGGCCACGCTCACCAATGCCCGTCCTTCCTTGACGGGGCATGGCAACTGGACTACCAATCCTGTTTACAACTATGACAACAAAGCGCTATTTGCTGCCTGGGAGAAGCTCCTCTCTGTAACCAGCCCTAAACGGGACACTTATCTGTTCGACCTGGTCAATATCGGACGTCAGGTTTTGGGTAACCATTTTATGGTTGTTCGCGATCAATTTACAGAAGCTTATGCACAGAGGGATCTGACACTATTGCAGGAAAAAGGAAAGGAAATGCTTATCATACTGGAGGATATGGACAAGATGCTCTCCTGCCATCCCACTTTTTCACTGCGCAATTGGATCACCTCGGCAGAAAGCTTCGGTGAGGATCCGGAATCTACGCGCTATTACGCCGAAAATGCACGAAACCTGATTTCCACCTGGGGAGACAAGGACAGGAGTCTCAACGACTATGCCAACCGATCACTGTCCGGTTTTATCTCTTCCTACTATGCCAAACGGTGGGAGATGTTCATCAAGGATGTCACCGAGGCTGTTGCCGAGCAACGGAGTTTCGATGAAGCACGTTTTCACGCGAAGGTCACCGATTTTGAGTATGCCTGGTGTAAAAATTACGACAACAGCGCAGCAGTTGAAAAGATTGATAATCCGGTTTCCTACATGAGAGAACTGATGAAGAAATACAAAAACGCAATCACGAATAATTAATGCATATGAAGAAAAATCCATACATCTTATTTCTGCTGATGATCAGCTTGAATTTCAGCTGTAACAAAGAAGAAACAGCAGACATGGGAGATTTTAAAACCAAGGCCCTCGCTATTGCGGAAGCGAAGACGGACAAAACCATGTACCGGTCAGGGGAAAGTGTCTCCTTTTCGTTTGTCATCGAAAATCCTACAGGCAGTGCGCTGCTGGAAATAAGTAAGGTCCGCCTGGTGGTGAAAAACCTAACAGACAAGGAGAATCCGTTGCACACGATCGGTGAATCTGCTATGGTGGAGGAAAATGTAACCATAGAGGCCGGGAACGCACTTACCATCGATGCAAACTCATTCTTCAACATAAGCAACACCATTGCCACAGAAACGGCATGTGGCGTCTTTGTGGAATGTACCTTTGAAGACGGAAGCAGGAGTGACGATTTTGCCACCTTTTTCAGGGTGGTGGATGACAACACACTTTCCACCTACGAAATCGATGTGGATGATTATTACGGGCTACCCATCTATAAGCTGACCGGAGGGATGAGTGCTGAATTCGGGGTGGAAAAAGCATTGACCTCGTTTGCAAAAGGAATATCGCATTCTTGGTACACCAAAAACAACAACGGGCCCTATCCGGTATGGGCCAGTGCCGATTTTTTGCAACTGTCGCTTCAAAAGACGGTCGACCTGTACAACACCACGCTGGGAGGGGATAAAGTAAAGATTAAAACTGTGATACTGGGTACTGGCGTACCTTCGGTGCCCTACATTGCCACCACCATGCAGGCCGCTTATCTGCCGATCCATTTTCTGGCTTCGGTAAATAGTGTAGCAGAAGTGGCAGCCATTTTAGATCACGCCAACAGGGAAATCTGCGACAGCTATGCCACCCTGGGATACGACGGATCGATGCCAGAGCCTGCCGTGGCATGGATAAAACTACTCGACTTGCCGGAGATATACCGGAAATTTATTGATGATCACCAGGTGGAAGAGGTGATTATCTGGGGTGTGGAAGACAACGTGCTGGGAGAGACCTGGGCACGCAAGGTAATCGGAAAAGAGCCCACCCCTGAGTATGGAGCCGGATCCATCTATGTTCAATATACCGGACATGGTTCGGAATCCGACCTGCAGCAGCTGAAAAGTCGGATTAATGATTTTGAACTGACTGAAATGGAGTCAGAAACGCATATCCCCGACTGGGAAAGTGGCCTGTCGGATCATCAAATTGCACAAATCGCCGCCTCGGTGAAACAGAAAACCGGCGCTGTGCCATTCAGCGTGACCGCTTTTGGTGACATGATCCATATCTATGATGTGGCTTCTTACCTGTCAATGGCATACATGAAGAAGAACGAGGCCATATTGGGAAAGCGTACCGTTGAAGCGGTCACACTGAATGAATATCTCACTTCCAATCCGCAGTTTGAGCTCTCGTTGGGACGTGTTCCGCTCCTTTACTGGCAATTTATTCCTCCACAATATACGGTAGACAGAATCTTCAATGGATACCTGGCAAATGCCATTACCCGTTACTATCCCGATGTGACCACCCCGACTCTCAAACAAAAAACATTTTATCTCAACTCCAATTACGGAAGAAATGAACTAAGGAGTGCACTATTGGGTCATGGCGTCACCGGAGAAATTACCGCAAGACAGACGCCATATGACGAGTGGACCGGGAACGGGAGTTCTTTCAGTGAGGTCTATGCATGGGTTATCACCAACCTGATTGGGAGGGAAGCCTACCAACAGATGCAATCCCGGACTTTACCGCTGACAGTTACCGAGTTGGAAACAATCTGTTCTCAGGTGGGGAATCCATCCCAGGGGCTCCATTTTACTCGTTATTAATCAATTAGTCAAACTTTTATGAACACCTGAATCTCCCTGAAATATCGGGGAGGTAAGGATGTTTGCCAAAAAAATATCGTATGCAAAAATTTATTTTTACAACCATTTTCATTCTCTCATTTGTCCTGGAACCATGCGCTGCTAACGTCCGGACAACACGATTTGTGTACAAGGCGGGTGACACGGTCTCTTTCAACACGGACAAGCCGCAACCCGGAAAAAAAATTGTACTCAAAAATATTTCCCTGATAGGTGAACCAACTGTCACGGAAACGGAAAACGGCAGTTCCTGGATCATCCCCGAGGGAATTCGCCCCGGAGCAATTGGTGTCTATCAGAAGAATCCGGATTCGGGGGAGTTATCCTACCAAAGCTTCTTCCGCATTGTGGATGAGACCGTGCTCACAACCTACGAAATCGGAAAAGAACAATACAAGGGCATGGATGTCTACACATTGGATGGCGGGATGAGCGCCGAATATGCGGTACAAAAATCACTCGCCAACCTCACGGCATCCGTAAGCCATACCTGGAAGATCGGAAATGGCGGGGGACCTGCTCCCGTATGGGGAACACCAGACTTTTTAATCCGATCGGCAGAAAAAACAGTAGATCTCTATGATGAGAACCTGGGGCCAAACAAGCCGGTGGAAACTGTGATCATATCCACAGGCGTACCGGTTGTTCCTTATTTATCTGCCGTGCTGGATGCAATTGTGCTGCCTTTGCACTTCCTGGTTTCCGTCAACTCCGTCAAAGAAGTGCAATCCATCCTCGAATATTCCTCGGCGATGGGTAATCCATCTTATGCCACCTTGGGTTATGATGCATCCATGGCAGATGTGGGAGTGGCATGGATCAAATTCCTGGAATTACCGGATGTATACCTCCGGTTTATCGAAAAACATCGGGTGAAAAATGTGATTTTCCTGGGTGTGGGAGAAAATGTGCAGTCGGAATCATTTTGCAGGAGGGTGAAGGGTACGGGAGTTTCCAATAAACACTACTCCGATGGATCCTTGTATATCCTCTACACACAGGGTGGCTCTGATTTCGATATGGCCTCCATCACATCCCATATCAAAGATTACAATCCAGCGAATCTCGAAAAAGGAGAGATGCTATCAGATTGGGAAAGCGGCATCGTAAAACCCCAGCTGGATGCCTTTGTAAAGGATATCCAAAAAAAAACAGATGCGAATGCCTACACATTGATTAGCCCTTCGGATATGTCGGATATGTATGATCTGGCTACCGATATATCACTCGCATATCTGAAGAAAAATAAAATCGACTTACAGGGTGTTATGTTCAATGAATATCTGATCTCCCAACCAAAATATGAATTATTAAATGGAAAAATACCGTTGTTATACTGGCAGTTTACACCCGCCCGGATTACGGTGGACAGACTCGACAACTATATTGTCCCTGCTGCCACAGGTTATTTCCCCGGTGTAAATCTCAAGGAACTGCCCGTTCACCTGAATGCCCGCATTGGAAAGTATGAGCTGGAAGCCGAACTGAAAAAAAGGGGATATCGATGTGTGAGCAAACGTCAGGACAACGTGGAAGAGGTTTGGGATCTCTCTGATGGCATCAATGCTCCCTGTGAATTTGTGGCAAAAGAAATTTGCGATCA
The DNA here is from genome assembly GCA_028709605.1 of Proteiniphilum sp. GTDB lineage: Bacteria > Bacteroidota > Bacteroidia > Bacteroidales > Dysgonomonadaceae > Proteiniphilum. The sequence continues at coordinate 707 of JAQVWR010000044.1, read as the reverse complement.
GGGAGTTGGTAACTTCAGCAGGAAAATGAATTCACTTGCGCCACTATCACTGAGTGAACTGAGGAAAGTGGTCGATAAAAGCAAAGGACTCACGCTGCAATAACTTGTTTTAGGGACGATTCTTTTGTAAATACCGCTAAAAGTTGTTACTTTGAGTTTAGGAACGGGGGGCAGCCAGGCTGTGATCAGAGGCGACTGGAAATAATTCCCCTCGATATTCTCGAGTAAGAAAGATTAGAACTGTAAAATCTTGATATGAAGACTAATTTTATCACCGCTGCAACTTTATTTGGTGTCAGCTCAAGTGCCCTGCTTGGTTCCTGCCAGAGTCAGGTTAAAAAAGAGCAACGCCCCAATATCATCTACATCATGAGCGATGATCATGCCTATCAGGCAATCAGCGCCTATGGTCACGGGCTGAACCAGACACCCAACATCGACCGGCTGGCGGAAGAGGGGGCCCTGTTCACCCGCTCCACCGTCACCAACTCCATCAGCGCACCCAGTCGCGCGGTGCTGCTGACCGGCAAGCATAGCTTTGTGAATGGGAAAGTGGATAACCTACAACCCTTCAACTGGGATCAGCCCAACTTTCCAAAACTGTTGCAGGCAAATGGATACCAGACGGCGATGATAGGAAAGATTCATCTCGATGGCATCCCACAGGGCTTCGATTACTCCATGGTGCTGCCGGGACAGGGTGAGTA
>JAQVWR010000043.1 GCA_028709605.1 Proteiniphilum sp. | reverse complement strand
GCTTGTTGCAGCCTGCGAAAACATTATGCTACAAAATAGTAGAAACAGCGTAGTTTTCATGATCTTTAGCACCTGATTGAAATTATTGGTTTTTTTTCCCTTCCCAATAGAATGTTTATTCATATATTTGTATGATTTAATTATTATTGAACCAAGAAAATTAAATTATCACCGGTCGGACGATATTCACGGTATTGTCCGGCCATTTTTATGCACCCCGCCTGGTTTAGTCAGGCAGGATGAGCGTTTCACAGTCTATATCATAGGCATAAAATTTTAAAGAGGTTTGTGGGAAATAAATATCTGGTTATCTATTCTGGTATAAATTGTAGAAGATAATAAACCGATCGTAGACATCACATTATCCATGTTCTCAGACAGATAGATCTTGCCGCTGCAGGTACGTTTTTGCAGATTCACATCCTGTTCATAATCGAACGACAGGTTGTAATATCTGCCGATCTGTTGCAATACTTCAGTGATCGGTGTTTTGTCGAAGGAAAGATAGCCCTCTTTCCAACTGATAAATTGATTGACATCAACTTTTTGTGTGGCAAAGGTGCCGCTTCCGGAATAAACGGCTTTTTCATTCGGTGTGATAAACAACTCCTTCTGGCTGGTCGATTGCAGACTGACACTCCCTTCCACTAACACAACGGTCTGCGGTGAACCGGTGTAGTTTGAGAGATTGAATTTTGTACCATATACTTTTACATTGAAATTGGAGGTGTGTACGAAGAATGGCTTATTTTGATCGGGAGTTACTTCGATATACATCTCTCCCGATCTAAGCCCTATTTCTCTCTTTTTACTGCCGAATTGTGCGGGAAACTCAAGCACCGATCCGGAGTTAAGCCACACTTTGCTGCCGTCTGCCAGCGTGAGGGTGGAGCGTTTTCCATAGGGGATGATCAGCGTGCTGAGTTGATTCTGGCGGATGTCAATTTCCTGTGTTCCTTTATTTTTTTGCATGATTTCAGCTTTCCCTTTCTCGCTGAGCTTCACATCAATATCATTTTGAAACGTGATGGATTCTTCACTGGTAATGAGCTGGATATCTTCGCTGTTCAGTAGTTCACCCACAATGAGTTCCTTGTCGGTTGGAATCATCACATCTTCTCTTTGTGTGTAAAACAGGATAAGTCCGATCACGAGTAATGAAACCGCAGCAGCAGCGTACCAAAAGAGTCTGCGTTGTTTTGTTTGCTGCCGGTTCCAGATGGTTGCCTGAATTTTATCGAACAGGAGTGCACGTTCCGTTTCGTCAAGGCTGCTTTTGTTCAACCCCTCATGCTTTAAATATACAATGGCTCGTTGGATCTCTTTTTCTGATTCCGGATAGTGCTCTGTAAAATCCTGCCAATATTTGTTTAAGGCATCATCAGGCAACAATTGCCACTGAATAAATTTACTGTCTTTTAAAAAATCGGTATAACGTTTCATGACTCATTTTCGCTGCTTGTTGTATTACATCAATTTTTACACCCCTTCTTATAATGAAGAGACGATATGAAAAATGAATTATCCCCTTTTATTTGAAAATTGTTGAAAATTTAACATTTTAAGGTGAAGGAAGATGATGGAGTGGGGGGCAGGGAGGATACAGGTGAGAGAGTGAAGTTAAGATAGAAGGGTCAGGAATGTGATGAGGGAACCATATTTTTCACGGAGGCTGAGGATGGCTTTCGATACCAGTTTGCGACAGCCGTGAACACTGATTCGCAACAGTTCGGCAATCTGTTTATAGTCATATTCCTGTACATAGCGGAGATAAATCACTTCGCGCTGCCGGTGGGTGAGAGCCGTGAGCATCTGTTCGATTTCGGCCTTTATCTGCATCTGTTCCTCTCTTTCGATAAGGAGATCCTCAACGTTCACCTGTATGTTGAATGGGATTTCCGCTAAAGGATCCATGTCCTCGAGGGCGACGTCGTACTTTTGCTGTTTATGTAGGTCTAACAGCCTGTTCTTAAGCGATCTGAAAAGGTAAAACTTGATGTTGGAGATTCCATTTAACCTGTTTTGATCTGCCGATAGTTTGAAAAAGAGATCGTGTATGGCATCTTTCACAACTTCTCCCTCAAAGCCGAGGTAGGTGCCATAGGTGAACAGATCACCCACATAGCGGTTGTAAACCCATGCAATATCTTTCCCTGTTTTCATTGATGGTGTGAAATATTTCTAACAATTGGCGTTGCAAATTAAGTAAAAAAGTTTAAATAAAGAAAAACTCTTTTTCACCCTACGTGCATATCGGATGGGTAGCTTTTGCCGTACAACCAAAAGAGCGTATCTTTGCTGTATGAAACGCGCATGAACATCATTTGCACACAAGTACATGATTACAGCGAGTTCCATATGATACCTTTGAACTATTGCGATCAGTGAGAGCAGCGAAAAAGCTTGCTTTGGAGATGCCGCACACAGCAATAGTCAGACTTTAGTGAAAATAAATCGTTTGAATCGTATGCAAAAACTGGTTATGGTCGGGTGCGGTTATCTGGCCGATATTGTGGCCGATGCCTGGTTGAAGGGAATGTTGCCCGGGTATGCATTCACAGGTGTCTATTCGAGGACGGCGGCAAAAGCGGAGCGTCTTGCCGATAAGATAAACAAACAGGGGAATGTGTGTCAAGCATGTACCTCGCTGGAAGAGTTGCTCGCCTTGAACCCCGATTTTTTGGTGGAGGTCGCGTCTCCTGCTGCGATGAGGGAGCTGGCACTTCCGGTATTACGAAACGGAACATCGATCGTTACGTTGTCTATTGGGGCTTTGGCCGACAGACTTTTTTACGAAGAGGTGAAGAAAACGGCCGCAGACAACGGGGCAAGGGTTTATATTGCGTCCGGTGCTACGGGAGGTTTCGATGTGCTCCGGACGGCTACCCTTATGGGGAATGCATCTGCCGGTTTCCTGAATGTGAAAGGAGTAAAGGCTCTCAGACGGTCTTCCTTCTTCACTCCTGAAATGGAAACAGAAAAAAAGGTGATCTTTTCCGGAACAGCCCGTGAAGCGATAGAAACTTTCCCCACCGGTTTGAATGTGGCGGTGGCTGCTTCACTGGCGACCGTAGGGCCGGAGAACTTACAGGTGACCATGGAGTCCACGCCTGACTTCACGGGCGACAGGCAGCGGGTGGAGATAAAGAACGATCAGGTGCAAGCCGTCGTGGATGTGTTCAGTGCTACGCCTGAGATTGCTGCCTGGTCGGTAGTTGCCACCCTGCAGAATATCGACTCTCCTATTGTGTTTTGATGCCGGTAAAACCGGCCAGGTTCTGCAACACCTTTTCGCTGAGGCGGTCGAATGCCTGCCGGGTGCGTCCGCTGGAGACCCCCATGCAGCGTACTTTCGGGTGGTTGCGCAGATGCCCGCCTCCCAGTGCACCCACAGTGTCGCAAAAGCATAGATTATCGCCTTCCAGCCATTTCAGGAAAGGTGCTTCGTCCCATGCAGGGGAGAGTCCCGTGTTGAATAGCATCTTCTTATTGCCCAACTTTTCAAATTGAGCCTCCTGTAACAAAACTGTATTTTTGTTGAGACAGCAAAAAACCGATTCGCTCTCTTCAAGCAGTTCATCTAATGGAAGAAAACGATACCCTTTTGTTCTGGCTGTAGCCTTCTCACTCCTGGCAAAATATGATATCTCCGCACCGAAGAAGTGCAGAGCGTCAGCGATCATACCGCCCGATTTGCCCAGTCCTACGATCCCTGCCTTTAGCCCGGTGATCTCACGTGCCACGCCATCCCATGGTGTTTGACCAAAACCATGCAGGCACCGGACCAATTCACTGATCACATACTCCACTACGCCTTCATCTCCATAATCGCGAATACCGGTGACGGTGATCCCCCTGCTGTTGGCATACCGGATATCCACATTGGCGCTCTCCGGAGAATAGAGAGAGCAGCACATGCCAATATATTTCACATTGGGACATTGCTCAAGGGAGGCCTTCCCAAGTTGGGAGGTATAGCTAAGCAATACCGCGTCGGCATCTCCGATGCGTGTTGCGGTCTCATTGTCATCTGTTGGAATATCGGGGTAGAGGATCACCTCTTTTGCATATGCATGCAGTTTTTTTTCTGTAGAGGGAATTAAACTGACGGGCTCTATCGCGACTAGTTTTTGAAACATATCGGTATGATTTGGATGTTTATGGATGAATAGTCAAATATACGATTTTGATCTTACTCTGCCAAAAGCAACTTGTCGCCTTCCTGTTTCGCCACGTCTTGCCGTTTTGCCGGTATGATTAAAAAAGCTGTCACAGACCGGATAGACTGCCGTAATACGGCGGCTATCTGTCTGTAACAGCATTACATTCTTATCGGTAGAAAATGAATTTAAAATCGTATGCTTGCACCGCCCGACAACCAGTATCCCGGTTGGGGAATATTGCCGAGATCGACATGCGTGGTATTAAAAATGTTGTTTGCATTGACAAACAGTTCACTGTGACAGAGCGAATAACTGGCCTTAACATCCAGCAAAGCGAAAGGAGTGAACTTCACCCGTTCTCCGGGTTGCAGGCCGACATACTGCACATAGGAACCGACACGGTCCTGCCAGCGGAAATTCCACGACAAGGTGAGGTTCCTCACCACATCGTGATGCAGTCCGGCAGTGAACTTGTGACGGAGATGATTCAGCGTGTAGTTGGATATCAGTTCATCTTCCACCCTGTTTTGGCGGAGGTACATATATCCCATATGGAAGGCTCTGAAGGGTTGATCCACACCAAACCATTGTTTAAGATCCAGGCCCAGGTTGGCTTCAAAACCCTTTGTATTGAGCTTTGTGTGATTTCTGGATTCCCACAATGCATCGGGAGAAGGCTTTACCCAGTCGATCATATTTCTCCCTTTCATATAGAAAGCTGCAAGGCTCCCTTTTACCACAGGATGTGTGTACTTTGCGCCGGTTTCAAACGCTTCGGACTGTTCGGATGCGAGGTTGCTGTTACCGATATGTGTTTTTGTGGTATAATAAAGGTCGGTGAAGGTAGGCATCCGGGTTGCTTTGTTCCACGAGGCATAACACCTTAGCTTGTCAGATAGCCTGTATGATGCATTTAGCGCGGGATACAAGTCGAATTTATTGACGACCGCCGTATTGTGGTTCAGCAGACCACCCACCGAAAAGGTGAGTCTGTTGAAAATAAAATTGTGTTCCAGAAAATAGCTGATGTGGGTGCGGTTATCCGATTGGGTATATTTCCCGATCTTCTCCTCCATAGGTTTTCCCAGCACACTGCTCAGAATCCCTTCGTTGCGAAACTCTCCTCCGAAACCGGTGATCCCCCAACGGGAGGCATACTGCATATGGAGGTTCATGCCAAACACGTCGCTCCGGTGATAATTATGGTCTTTGTACCAGTCCGGCACGTTGGGTGTGCCTTCCCGTATCAGTTGAAATTCATCAAAATGGCGACTCCAGTAAATGTGGGGAATCACTTTCAGCTTCCCGCCGGTCTCTCCCCTGACCGACAGAAAAATGCCTCTGGTGTCGTCGAACTGGTTTGGATATGCAGCGGTATAAAATGTGTTGGCCCCATATTTTTTATCGTTCAGTCCGGCCTGAACATCGAGATGAGAGCCGTTGATGTTGAATCGGCTTTGCCAGAGCAGGTTCAGAATGTCATAGTCGCTGTTGCGGACATAACCGTCCGACCGCTTGTAACCGGCAGAAAGAGAGTGAGATGATCCGTACGCCGTGACGGTACCGCGCGCTTCTCCACCGAAGAGCCCGTGCATGCCGCCTTCCAGTTTTACAAATCCGTTCGATTTGCGATCCTTTTTAGTGATGATGTTCACTCCACCGGAAAAGGCACTGGCGCCGTACACCAGCGATGAGGGCCCCTGCACGATCTCGATCCGCTCAATGTCGGAGAGATTGACGGGAATGTCGAAGCTGTAATGACCTGTTTGGGGGTTGGTGAGATTTACACCATTGAGGAGGATGGCTGTCTGATCGAATGATCCGCCACGAAGAGAGATGTCCGCCTGTACGCCGTGCGGCCCGCGCTGCAAGATATCTACGCCTGCTACGTAATTCAGAAGGTCTTCGATACTGCGAACGGGAGCCCGCTCTATTTCCTGTCTCGATATAACCGTTACCTGCTTGGCTGCCAGGTTCAATGGCAGATTCACCTTCGATGCGGTCACCACCACTTCATCGAGCTCGGTCGGAGGAATCGAGTCGGTGGATCGTTCTACCTGAATCTGCTCGGTGGGTTCGACCGATGCCGCATGGGCGCTCATCAGTGCACTACCGGCCAACACCCCTATGGTGACGGCTTTGTGCAGGCTGTTGAAAACGCTGTACGACCTGCGAGCGAATCGCCTGAAGCGAAACGCCTTCATCCTGTTCATTTTTCTTTTGTTCATAGTTCAATCATTTTTTAATGAAACAAGCTGCAAAAGTAAGATAAATTGTGGCAGGATTAAAATGTGAAAAAAGAAAAATGAACATTGCCATACATGCGTTCTTCACGAAAATGTGGCAGGGATGAAAAATGAAGTTTTTTGGAATGTTCCAGCACAAACAAGCCGTCCGGCTTCAAAAGATTTTTTTCAAAGAGGGTGGCGGGCAGTGAATCGATATCCGGAAGCTGATAGGGTGGGTCGGCAAAAATAAAATCAAACGGTTGTTTCAGTGATTGCAAATATCTGAAGACATCTGCTTTTACGGGAAACAGCTCCTTTGCTCCTAATCTTTCCTGTGCACGACAGATAAAGTTGAAATGATTTTGATTCTGTTCCACACTCACTACGTATGGGCACCCTCTGGATACAAGTTCCAAAGCAATGCTTCCGGTGCCGGAAAACAGATCCAACGCAGTGGTCTCTTCCCAGTCCAGCCGGTTGTTGAGCACATTGAACAGGCCCTCTTTTGCAAAATCGGTTGTGGGTCTCGCCTGGAGATTAGTCGGCACCTGTATTCGCCGTGACTTGTATTTTCCGCTGATTATTCGCATAAGTCCGCAAGGATATCGGTGGGTAAGGTATGTAATTGCTCCTCTTCCATGATCACACGGGGATGTAAGTTGACAGTATCGACATGGCGTACCAGCTTTTTCAGCATCTCCACGGTGGCGGTGTGCGGAGGAATCTGCCCCGACAGGAAAAGCCTGTCGGCTGACTGATCAAGCCCCAGTTTCTCCCATACGCTGGCAATGAAATAGTTGGTGTCATGGATGTTCACGGCAGGAAAAGTGTTGGCACAAAGGAGCATCTCCCCGGAGAAGCAGATGATGGTCATACTCCGGTCGTGAAAATCCACAAAGCAGCTTTTCCGCTCTTGCTCTTTCCGACAGGAATGGAAGAGCCGCAACAGCGATCCGGTATGATGCAGAAAGAGGGGATTCCACAGGTTGCGCGAGAGAAAGGCATGCAGCTCTTCATCCAGATCAAAGAGGATCCGGTATGCCCCCTCCCGAAAATTGTCGACAAGCACACTCCCTTCCTTTGGGTGGAAGTTGAATTGATACAGCTCTCTGACTTTTTTCCTGTCGTAGTATGCTTCCGGCACCAGGGTGTAATACGGGGAAACGATCGTGACCGATGTCCTTTTGAAGGCCTGGCTGAAGAACCCCAGGTCGAAGATCACCTTCTTGATGTGATCGATATAGGAGAGTTGATTTCCCAGTGAGGTGCCCTGATAGTGGAATACTGACGGATCGGCCGGATTGTGGATGCAAAAAGAAAATCCATCCGGCGTGAGCCGAATGGATAGATTGTATTCTTCAGAATGAGCCAGGTCAATATTTTCCGGTAAAAACATAATGATGATGAGCCAGGGAAAAATGATTATTCCCAGTTACCGGCATTATTGTTGGCTACCTCAAGCGAACCCATCTGCATGCCGGGATACTTGTTGCCCGGACGGTCCAGCACTTCCTGGATCTTCTGGTCCAGCAGTTTCTTGTCGAGGTCTCCCAGATAGGTGCGAAAATGAGCCTTTGCTTCAATGACCTGGATGGGATACCCGGAGGGGGTGATCAGTGAATCGACGCCCATCTCGAATTCAGCTCCGTTGCCAAAGGGAACATACCTCAATGAGTCAATACTGAAACGCGGGCGATTGGGGTAAAGCACTTCTACTGTCGGCGAGAAGATAGAGTCTCTTACCAGCTGAGGCGCATTTTTCTCCTCATTCCACAGTCCCGCTGCTTTGATGGCTGCTTCATTTCCTGTGCGAATGATCTTCATCGCATTTTCTTCGGTCATCCCTGCTTCCAGCTGCGCTTCTGTCAGATCCCCCGATTTGATGAGCGTAGCAATTTTACCCTCTTTCACAAAATTGGTTAGCGTATCGAAACTGGCCGTGTAGGCGCCGGTTTGAGCACGCAAGGCAACCTGGGCGGTACGGATGTCAATCAGACGCTGGATGACGGCTTTGTCCCGTCGTGCAACCTCCGCTTTGAAGTCAATCGGACCCTGTATGCTTTTCCAGCAGATGTAAGCTAAAAGAACAACGGCTAATGCTAGAAGCACTCTCATTACAACTTTCATGGACTTTTCTTTTTAATATTTATACTGTTTTGGGTTTGATTTTCTGATTTTAGACTACAAATGTAGAAAAAGAATAAGAATTGTGCTACTTTTACAGGAAAAATTACCTAAAATAATGGTCAATCGGTTCTTTATTGAGAAAATCAGCAACAATTTCCCATTTACTTTTACAGACGATCAGTTGAAAGCCTTGGAGAAGATTTCCGATTTTCTTTATGCAGGAACAAAGGATCAGATCTTTTTGTTGACCGGATATGCCGGAACAGGAAAATCATCCCTGATCGGGAGCTTGGTGAAGACCTTGTCGGAATTCGGTCAAAAGACGCTGTTGTTGGCTCCTACCGGACGGGCTGCGAAGATCTTCTCCGGTTATGCAGCTCATCAGGCTTTCACGATTCATAAAAAAATTTACCGACAGGAAAAGTTTGGGGAGGGAACACCCCATTTCTCTCTGAGCGAGAACCTGCATACCCATACCCTGTTCATAGTGGACGAAGCATCGATGATCCACAATGAGTCGGCTGATCATTCCCTGTTCGGTACGGGACGGCTCCTGGACGACCTGATCGAGTATGTCTACGGCGCTGAGGAATGCAGGATCCTGTTGATCGGAGACAATGCCCAGCTCCCGCCGGTAAAGCAGGAGTATAGTCCCGCCTTGGACAGAGAGGTGCTGCGGTCATACTCCCTGCAGGTGATGGAGGCGACTCTCACCGGGATCGTCCGCCAGGCGGAGACCTCCGGTATCCTCTATAATGCCACGACTCTGCGGAATGCCCTGCGCTGCCATGAGACCGATCATTATCCCAGGCTACTGGTGAACGGTTTTGCTGATGTGCAACGCATCACCGGCATGGAACTGATCGATGAGATCGGTGATGCCTACCGCAGAGACGGGATGGAGGAGACCATTGTGATCTCGCGATCCAACAAACGGGTGAACGCTTACAACAACGGCATCCGAAGCAGGGTGCTCTACCGTGAGGAGGAGCTCTCAGCAGGTGACATCCTGATGATCACCAAAAACAATTATTTCTGGGTGGCCGGTTATGAACACCTTGATTTTCTGGCCAACGGCGAGTTTGTGGAGGTGCTCAGGGTGCGGGGCGAGGAGGAGATGTACGGGTTCCGATTTTGCAATGTACTTTTGTATCACCGCGACTATGAGATCGAGTTTGAAGCGAAGATCCTTCTCGATGTGCTTCACACCGAGGTCCCCGGCCTTACCCGTGAACAGCATGAACTTCTCTTCTCCCGGGTGATGGAGGATTATGCGGAGATCACCCAAAAGCGGAAAAAGTACCGCAAGGTGAGAGAGAATCCCTATTTCAACGCTTTACAAGTGAAGTACGGCTATGCGATCACCTGTCACAAAGCACAGGGCGGCGAATGGAAGAATGTGTTTCTCGATCTGGGGTATATCCAGCAATCCTATATGGGTGACAACTTTTATCGCTGGCTCTATACCTCCGTCACCCGAAGTTCTCAGAAGTTGTATCTCGTGAATTTACCCGACGATTTTGTGGAGCTTCCCAAAATATGATTACATTTGCAGGTGACAACAGGCAGGGGGCCGGCAGGCAGGCTCTGCCGTCATACTACCGCTAAAGGTTTTTCGGATGGAGAACAAAAGAAAAGATTATCTGGATCAGTTGCTCGGCGCGCTGAGGCAGCTGGAGGAAGAGGTGCGCTTTGCCAGAGAGAAGGATGCGCTTTCTTTCTCTTTTTTCAACGATTCATTCGACCGGATGCAGCATATCTCTCGCCTCCTGCATCAACTGCAGTCAATGCAGATCGACGAGATGAAGCACCAGATGGAGCATCTGGTGGCGCTGTTGTCTGAACAAACGGAAAAGGATACACCACCCGCAACCACACAGAAAGAGGGAGCATCTGTCAACGAGGTCGCTGTCGCTGTCGGTGAACAGTCGGCAGCGGGGGAGAGCGCCACAAAAGCCGTACCCGTGTCAGACACTGATGGAAGGCATGCTGGTGCGGTTGTGCTGCCGGGATACAAAAATCCACGTATGACGACACCCATGCCCTCGGAGCAGCCGCAGAGTGTGCACAACGCAACCGACAGGGATGAGAAGCAGGGCATGCACGCTCTGAATGACGTGATCCAGGCCCCACCCTCCCTGCTCGACCTGAAGCGGGGTATTAGCCTGAATGATAAGTTTATATTCCAGAGGGAGCTGTTCAACAACGATCGCCACGAAATGAACAGCGTAATGATCCGTCTGAATGCTTTTGATACGTATGAACATGCAGAGAGCTACCTGAAAGAGAGCAAGGAATGGAACTTCGACGACCCCATCGTACAGGATTTTCTACGGGTCATCAAAAAAGGATTTGCTTAACCAACAAACAGTGAGATGGGAAAACTGTATGTCGTCCCCACACCCGTCGGCAATCTGGAAGATATCACGATCAGAGCGCTCAATCTGCTCAAAACGTGTGATCTGATCCTGGCTGAAGATACGCGCACCAGCGGGTTTCTGCTGAAGCATTACGATATCGGCACACGGATGCAGTCGCATCACAAATTTAATGAACACCGGACCACTGCTCAGCTGGTGGAACGTTTGAGAGGGGGAGAGAGCATGGCACTGATCTCTGATGCCGGCACCCCGTCGATCTCCGACCCCGGGTTCCTGCTGGTCAGGGCTTGCATTGAGGCCGGAGTGGAGGTGGAATGCCTTCCCGGTGCAACGGCTTTCGTGCCGGCACTGGTGGAGTCAGGGCTGCCGAGCGACCGTTTTTGTTTTGAAGGATTCCTTCCCCAAAAGAAAGGAAGACAAACACGACTGAGACAGCTGGCGGATGAGCATCGTACCATGATCTTCTACGAATCGCCTTACAGGGTTGTGAAGACCCTCACTCAGCTGGCGGAACATCTGGGGGGAGAGCGGCAGGCATCCGTTTCGAGGGAGATCTCCAAGATCTATGCCGAGACGGTGAGAGGAACCTTAGAAGGGCTGATCGCTCATTTCACCGAACAAGACCCCCGAGGGGAGTTCGTGATCGTGGTGTCCGGCAAATGAATACCCGGCGTCAAACTATTTTAGGGAGTGATTGTTTAATGAGAAGGTAAAAAAACAATGTTATGAAGAAAAATTGGATTTTATTACTGGTCACGGGGCTCTTTGTTGTCTCGTGCACAAACGTGAAGGAATCGAAGGAGTATAAAGAGCTCCAGGCACAACGTGATTCTCTTCTGTTGCGCTCTGCCGGGACTGAGTCGGAAGCCGCAGAGATGATGGCGGTGATCAGCGAGGTGGAAGCCAACTTTGCAAAGATCAGGGAAGCGGAAAATTATCTCTCTACTCAGTCGGCTCAGGGAGGAGAGATGACCCAGGATACCAAAGAGAGGGTGCAGGAGAATTTTAAAATGATCAATGAGATCCTGCATCGCAACAAAACACAGCTGGAACAACTCAACAGGAAGCAGAATGAGGGAAGAAAGGAGATCGCTTCACTGAAGAACACCATCAGCCGGCTCAATACTGAGATGAGAGAGAGCAGCAATCGTCTGGTAGCATTACGGGAAGAACTGTCTCGTAAGGACGAGCAGATTGCCTTGCTCTCGGAAGATGTGACCGCACTGGCCCTTGAGGCCGAACGGCAGTCGGAAACGATACAGGAGCAGGACAAAACCCTGCATACCGCCTATTATGTGTTTGGCTCTGCCAGCGAGTTGAAGGATCAGAAGATTCTTTCCGGAGGGTTCTTGCAGCAGACCCGTGTGCTACAGGATACTTTTAATAAGGAGTATTTTTTGAAGATCGATATCCGCAAGGTGACCGAGATTCCTTTATATGCACCCAAAGGAAAGCTGTGGTCTACCCATCCCGAGGGAACCTACGAGTTTGTGAAAGGCGACGACGGGAACCTCACGTTCCTGATTACCGACACACAACGTTTCTGGAGCCTCACCAAGTATCTGATCATTGAAGTGAAGTAAAGGAAAGAACCGAATCGCACATCTGCTTTTATTCATCGTGTCACGGAGTGATTGCACGTCGCTCCGTGATTGTTTACGGCCATGCAATATAAGAATCTGTTTATCGATCTGGACGATACCCTCTGGGATATCCATCTCAATGGAAGGGAGTGCTTAGAAGAGATCTACTACGATTACGGTTACGCGAAATTCTATCCCGTTTTCGAGGACTACTATCAGGTTTACATGCCCGGCAACCTTCGTCTCTGGGCATTGTACCGCCAGGGAGAGATCCGCAAGGAGGAGCTGATCGTGGAGCGCTTTCTGGCTCCCGTCCGGCCGTTCGGCATCACCGATCCGGAATATGCAAAGCGTTTGAGTGACGATTTTCTGAACCGTACCACCCGTAAAACGCGACTGATTGAGGGAACCATCGAGCTGCTCGATTACCTGCGCCCGAGATACCGGATGCATATCCTGTCCAACGGTTTCCGGGAGGTGCAGTACCGAAAAATTGAAAATTCGGGGCTGAGGCCCTACTTCGATAAGATCATCCTGTCGGAAGATGCCGGAATCAATAAACCCCATGCCGATATGTTTACCTATGCCCTGAAAAACACCAATGCACGGCGCGACCAGACGGTAATGATCGGCGACAGCTGGGATGCGGATATCGTTGGAGCACGCCAAAGCCATATTGCGCAGATATGGTTCAATCCCGCAAATGAACCGCCGGTAGATTTCCAACCTACCTATACGGTACGAACACTCGCAGAGATCAAAGACATACTCTGATCGGTCGGTATAGTGGCGCATCCGTGACCGTCGGCTCGGTGAAAGGCTCTTTTTACCAGCTTACGGGTGAGCGTCGTAGTGGCAGGGTCATACAACGGGGCCCGCCGCCGCCACGTGGCAGCTCTGAGCCTTCGAGGGTGATTACACAGCGGCCCGGCACCGTGATGTCGAAGCGGTTGGCGATGACGTCGGAGGCACTCACCACCTCAAACCCGTGTTTGTTGAGCTCCTCCAGGGTGTGTACATTTCGTGCGTAGGAGAGCACCTTGCCCGGCTCAATGGCCAGGAAGTTGGCGCCGCTGTGCCACTGTTCCCGCTCCTGATCCCAGTTGTCGGCTTTTCCTCCGCAGACCACCGGCTCCAGATCCAGTCCCAGCCTCCGCAAGAGACTCAGAATACCGTTGGCGGAGCTGATCTTGGTTACTTTCCCATTGTCGATCTGCATATGAACCGTCTGGTAACGCGAGTTGTCTATGATCAGCGGTTTGTATACCATCGCCTTATCTCTGTCGAGCAGGGTGAAGACCATGTCGAGATGAATAAACGATTCGGGGGATTCGGGCAGCTGCTGCACGATCACATGTTTCTTTCCCGAGTGGTTTTTGCAAAGCTCCTTCACCAGCATGTCGATGCCTTGTGTGGTGGTGCGGGCGCCGTTGCCGATCACCAGGATATCCTCCCTGACCACCAGCACATCGCCTCCCTCAATCTTTACCTGCGGATTGTTCTGCGACAGCTCGTAGCTGTTCAGTTGCTTCCCTTCAAAAAAGAGCCCGCTGCCGAAAATGGCCTCCATGATCATCGCTTCCCTCATGCGCACGCTGTTGGCCATCTTGCAAACCAGTGCGTTGTTGCCGATCACCGCCGACGCGTCGCGTGTGAAGTAAAAGTTGTAGAGCGGTTTAAGGGCATAATACTCCTCCCGTAGAAAGTCGGTCAGGGTGTTGATCTTCAGTGGAATACCTTCGATCAGGATTCTCGAAAGAGCTGCCGGCGGCAGGCTCATCAGGTAATCGGAATAATGAGGCACCTGCTCGGATGCACAGATCCTCTCAATCAGTTTTTCTTTCTGATCTTCCGATCCCAGCAGCTGCGTCAACAGATCCGTCACCTTGTACACTGTCGAGCTCTTTTGCAATACCCCCAGTAGCTGATCATATTCCCTGCGGGCGATCGACAGATTCAGGATATCGCTGTAAAGAGCTCTCTGTGCATTGCGGGGGGTCATGTTCTCCACTTCCGCTCCCGGGTAGTGCATCATCACCGCCTCCAGTTTCCCGATCTCCGTCTGTACCTTTAAGGTCAATTTTCTGTTTTCCTTCATTTCAATGGTTTTGAAAGCAAAATTAGACAAATTGTGACGATTGGCACCTGTTTTTTTTAGAAAAACATGACCTATGGTGGTCTGTCCCCGGGTTATTGCCTCTTTACCGGTTCAAAGGAGGTGAATGGTTTTACGGTTCTTGAAAGGAATTATTCTTTACTTTTTGATTTTTTCGCGGAAAAATCGCTGTCGTTTTTGACCGTTTTTATTCTTGGGATGATTCCCTTTTTGAGGGTTGTCTGAGAGGTGATGATTCGCTTGAGCCGGATTAGAAAACGCTTGCTGGGTTTACTTTTCAGATAGGTTTCAATATGACGTGCCCTTTTCTCTTCCAGGATCTGGTCAATTCTGATGAGGATGCCGGACTCCTCCACCAACCCAAACTCGTCGTTGATAGCTGTGCCGAAGAAACGCATGGTAGGGGAAAGGCTCATGTAAGCATTGACTAGTGGCGGGATGTTATAACCTAGCGCCCGTACCTCTTTGTTGAGGATCTTGTAATCCTCCTTGAAACTTTTCCCGTAAAAAAGCTTCTGCATCTTCTCCGGATTGGTGCTGGTAACAAGCGGGTCGATCGGCGTGACCAGATGAAGCG
>JAQVWR010000122.1 GCA_028709605.1 Proteiniphilum sp. | reverse complement strand
CAGGGAGTTCCTCCCGATGAACACCAGTGGATTGAGACGCACGGTGCACCCCAGTCGTATCGTGACTACAGGAACAGGGTTCGTGAGTATTACCGGCAGAACTATCCCCTCACAGAGGCGGCACGCACCCGTGTAAATCTCAATCCGGGCGACGGGAGCGTCTCCCGGATCTGTCACGAGCCAAGAGTCTCCGTATCGGTACTGACCGATATGCTGTCCCCGTTTCTGAGTACCGGGAAATTGCGGATCCTCCTGAACCATAAGGCAAGAAGCAGCGATATCGACGGGGATCGCGTGGTTTGTGTGACGGTAGAGAATATCCAAACGGGTGACCGGACAATCCTGACGGGCAACACCTTTGTGGATGCAACGGAGTGCGGCGATCTGCTACCCTTGACAGGTACCGAGTATGTGACGGGGAGCGAATCGAAACAGGACACCCAAGAACTGCATGCAATGGAAAAGGCTGATCCAATGAACAACCAGGCGTTTACGGTCTGTTTTGCCATGGATCACCAGCCCGGCGGAAACAATGTGCAGGATCCGCCTGAAACGTATGACTTCTGGAGAAAATATGTGCCGAAAATGACACCGCCCTGGTCGGGAAGATTACTCGATTTAACTTACTCAGAACCGAGCACACTCAACCCCAAAAAAATGGGATTCGATCCGAGTGGGAGAAACCTGGAGGGTGTGCTCAATCTCTGGAACTACCGTCGCATCATCAACCGACACAACTTTGTGGAAGGCACCTATGAGGGAGATATCACCCTTGTAAACTGGCCTCAGAATGATTTTTTCCAGGGAAACCTGATTGATGTGCCGGAAAAAGAATTCCAACGAAACATAGAAAAAGCCAAACAACTGAGCCATTCTCTGTTCTACTGGCTGCAGACCGAAGCACCACGGCCCGACGGAGGCACCGGATGGCGCGGGCTGAGGTTGCGGGGAGATATCATGGGCACGGAAGACGGGATGGCTAAATATCCTTATATCCGGGAATCGAGACGCATCCGTGCAGAATTCACGATTCTGGAGGAACACGTGGGTGCAGAAAACCGGCGACTGGTTGCCGGCGACCTGAAAGGGAAACGTGCTGCGGAATTTTTCGACAGCGTGGGGGTCGGATATTATCATATCGATCTCCATCCCGGCACCGGAGGAAACAACTACATCGACTTCCCGTCGCTTCCTTTCCAGATACCGCTGGGTGCCCTGTTGCCCCGACGCATGAACAATCTGCTCCCGGCAAACAAGAACATCGGCACCACTCATATCACCAATGGCTGTTACCGCCTGCACCCTGTGGAATGGAGTATCGGCGAAGCAGTAGGGCAGCTGATTGCTTTCGCAAAAAAAGCCAGGGTGCCCTTCAGGGCCGTAAGGGAGCAACGCGACCTTTTGTCGGATTTTCAGCAAATGTTACACCGGCAGGGGGTAGAGACACAATGGCCTTAACCCCGTACAACCGACAACTTTTTTAAAATAAACAAACAGAAGATGAAAAAATTAGTGCATTTCATACTGGTCCTGCTGATGGGAGGCATAACGATAAACATGCATGCAGAGGATGTAACAAACAAAGAAAAAAGGGTCATCGTCATCTGTGCCCATCCGGATGATGCCGAGTTGACAACCGGCGGTACCAGTATCCTCCTCTCTCGTTTAGGATACAAAATAAAATTTGTCTCCCTTACGAACGGCAATAAGGGGCATCAGGAAGGCACAAAAAATGAAATAGCGATCCGCAGATACAATGAGGCACAGGAGGTAAAAAAACGGCTGAATTGTGAATATGAGGTCCTCAATAATGAAGATGGAGAGCTGGAAGCAAATTTAAAAAACCGCATGGAGGTGATACGGTTGATCCGTGAGTGGAAAGCCGATATTGTGATTACCCACCCTTCTTATGACTATCATCCGGATCATCGGAATACCTCTCTACTGGTACAAGACGCCGCCTTTTTGGTGAATGTCCCCAAAATATTGCCGGAAGTCCCGGCATTACGGGAAAGCCCTTTATTCCTGTACACAAGAGGACGCTACGTGAATCGTCAAAAACCCAACCCCGATATCGTAGTTGATATCACACCGGTAGTAAGAGAAAAAGCATATCTCATTGATGCCCATGCTTCCCAAATATATGAATGGTTGCCCTGGATTAACCGAAGCAAGGAGATCATTCCCGATACGCAGGAAGAAAAAATTGAATATATCCTGAAGGAATATGTCTTGAAACGGGGAGAGATCAAAGAAAATGACAAGCCTGTTGTGGAAAAATGGTATGGGCACAGGGCAAAAGAGATAAAAGCCATCGAAGCTTTTGAAATCTGCGAATTTGGCCGCTCCGTTGACGATCAGGATATCCGGGAACTATTCCCGATGTTTTCCAAATAAGAGAAGCGCAAAAACAACCGAAAAATGAGCAATAAGCTTTCAAGAAGATCGTTTTTAAAATCGTTAGGCATCACCACACTGGGGGTAGGTTTTGCTCCGCAGGTAATTGCAAAACTGAACGAGGTGAAAGGAGTTAAGCCGATTGAAGGTTCCTGGTTTGAATTCCAGCATCACAGCATAGCGGAAGGGAAATATTGGAACCCGACACTGGCCGATTTTACAGCCAATCAATGGGATTATAAAATCAGGGAGATGGCACAGGCCGGGATCCGTTACCTGGTTTTGCTGAACACAGCCATTCATGATAAAACCTATTACCCGTCGAAACTGCTACCCAAGCACCAGATGGGATGTAATGACCCGTTGGAGGTGGTATTGACGGCAGCCGACAAATATGGAATTAACTTTTTCATCAGTAACGGTTTCTATGGAGAGTGGACTAAGCCGGCATTTCTGATGAGTGACAAGTCCATTGAGAAGCTGCGCCTCCGAGCAATGAACGAGATTGCAGAAAAATATGCTCATCACAAAAGCTTCTACGGTTGGTATTACCCGAATGAAACCGGTATCAGTGGTCACTATGATGATATATTTATCAATTATGTAAATACCTCATCAACGGAAGCAGCCAGATTAACACCAAAAGCCAAAACCCTGATAGCACCTTATGGCACAAGGAATGTTATTGAAGATGAAAAATATGTACGACAACTGGAAAAACTTAACGTGGATTTTATCGCCTACCAAGATGAGATCGGTGTTCAAAAAACAGCTGTCGAGGAGAGTGCCATCTTTTTCGAGCGACTGTACAGCCTGCATAAAAAAGGTGCTAAATCCCGCTTATGGGCGGATGTAGAAGTCTTTGAGTTTGAAGGCGCTGTATATAAGAGTGCACTGCTTCCAGCGCCATGGGAGCGTGTGGTAGAGCAACTAAAGGCTGTCTCTCCATTCGTGGAGAAGATTCTGATTTATCAATATACGGGGATGATCAACAGACCCGGCACCTACACCTTCGCCGGTCACCCCGATTCTGTTCTCCTCTATGAAGGATTGAAAGAAACCGGATATTTACAATGAATCCGACATCATTAAAGTACGGACCAAAGATCCCATCTGAAAGTAATGTAAATAATAAAAATAACCAGATGAGAAAAGTAAATTTGTTTTTAGCATGTATCCTGTATTTCGTCGCATCGCACACCCTTGCGCAAACGGTATATTATGAGGCCGATCAATTTCCGCTTCTC
>JAQVWR010000042.1 GCA_028709605.1 Proteiniphilum sp. | reverse complement strand
ATGAGCTGCTCTGGTTTCTGAACGGCGACACCAACATAAAGTACCTGAACGACCACGGCGTGCGCATTTGGAACGAGTGGGCCGGCGAGGATGGCGACCTGGGGCATATCTACGGCTACCAATGGCGTTCCTGGCCCGACTACAACGGAGGACATATCGATCAGATCAGTGAAGTTGTGGAAGCACTGAAACAGAATCCCGATTCGCGGCGCATCATCGTCAGCTCCTGGAACGTAGCCGATATCCCCCACATGAACCTGCCACCCTGTCACGCTTTTTTCCAGTTCTATGTGGCCGAAGGGCGACTGAGCCTGCAGCTCTACCAGCGCAGTGCGGACATCTTCCTGGGGGTACCGTTCAACATCGCCTCCTATGCCCTGCTGTTGAAGATGATGGCACAGGTGACCGGACTGCAGGAGGGCGATTTCGTGCACACCTTCGGCGATGCACATATCTACCTCAACCATCTGGATCAGGTGAAGCTGCAGCTTACCCGTGAGCCGAGGCCGCTGCCACAGATGAAGATCAATCCCGATGTGAAAGACATCTTTGGTTTTCGCTACGAAGATTTCGAACTGACCGGTTATGATCCGTACCCCCACATCAAAGGAGCTGTATCGGTATGAGACAAGAGCATACTCCCCCAATCGCGCTGATCGTCGCCCTCGACGAACAGAACGCTATCGGAAGCAACGGCAGCCTGCTCTGTCATCTGCCCAACGACCTGAAGCATTTCAAGCGGATCACCTCCGGCCATGCGGTCATCATGGGCCGGAAGACCTATGAATCGCTGCCGAAGGGAGCGCTCCCCAACCGCACCAATATTGTCATCACCTCCGGTGCGGCAGAGAACTACCCCGGTTGCACCGTCGCCCGCTCGGTGGAAGAGGCCCTCTCCCATTGCAAAAACGATGACACGGCATTTGTCATCGGCGGCGGGATGATGTATCGCACCACCCTCCCACTGGCAGATATACTCTACCTCACCCGCATCCATCACTCCTTTCCCGATGTCGACACCTTTTTTCCCGAGATCGACTGCCGGGAGTGGAAGATGATCGGAGAAGAGAAGCATCGGGCCGATGAGACCCATCCCTATGACTATACGTTCCTCACCTGTATCAAGAAGTCCATCATACAATGAGCAAAGAGGCATGGCATAAATTTCTGAATGGTGACCGCTCCTCCTTTTCGGAACTTTATTTCACCTATTTCAATGAACTCCTTGCCTACGGACTGAAAATCGGATTCGATGAAGATACCTGCAAAGATGCCATTCAGGATCTCTTCTTCAAGATCTATCTCTCCGGGAGCCGGCTGAAACATATCCGGCACATCGAATTCTATCTGTTGCAGACCCTGAGGCACACTTTGTTCGATATGCACAACCGGGAAACAAGACTGCAGCAAATCAATCCCCGGGAGCTTCAGCCAAACGAAGAGGAAAGTACGATCGATCTGCTGATCCACGAAGAAAACCTTGATGAACAGAGACAAGAGATCCTTAACCTCCTTACGATATTGTCTCCCCGGCAAAGAAAAATCATCCGTTACCGCTACCACCTGAATCTGAATGATGCGGAAATCGCCACTTTGATGGGCATGTCACCCGATACGGTGAAGAAAAACATCTACCGCGCGTTGCGCAAAATGAGAGAAGCCTCTTCCCGCAAATAATCTGAAAACATCCCCCCGACCCTCAAAAATCGAGCTACAGATTTGTTAATCTCAGTTAATTTTGTCCTCTTTTTCATTAAAATTCCGTCTTGTCTGTAAAAAGCCTGGATGAAAGCCGGAAAAGAAAAAAAAGATTTCTTAAGCGATGACCTGTTTATTTTCTGGAGATTACATCCTTCAGAACAGCTTGGCCGTTACTGGGAAACCTATCTCGCACAGCACGAAGATCTGAAGGAAGATTTTCTGGAAGCCATCGAAGCTTTTGACCGTATCAGGGTATCCGGTACAGCTGACCAGACAACGGCAACAGCAGCCAAACGTTCTTTGGACCGGAGAATCAAAATGCACCGACAGCGCACCAGTCTCCGCATCTATGCATCCCTGTCGGCTGCGATCCTGTTGATTGCCGTGATCACCACCCTTTTCCTCATCGGCCACCAGCCCGAACGGCACGAACCGTCAACGGCCTCCATCGGCAAAGTGATGAACCATCCGCAGGTGGAACTGCTCACCGGAGAACAAACCCTGGAGATCGGCGATCATTCGGTGCTGGATCTTTCAGAGAAAAAGAACCGTGCGCTGATACACGACTCCGTTTCACAAAAAGAAATCGCCCTGCCATCCCACCAGACCAACCGACTGATCGTGCCTTACGGCAAAAGGAGTTCCATCGTTCTGGCAGACGGATCAACCGTTTATCTGAATTCCGGGACAGTAATGGAGTTTCCCTCAGCCTTCCCGGCACATTCCAGAGAGATCAGGGTGGAGGGAGAGATCTTTCTCGAGGTAAAACACCAGAAAGGCAAACCCTTCATTATTCACACACCCCGCTCACAAATCACTGTCTACGGAACCTCCTTCAATGTCACCTCCTACAGCGATGATAGCCGTGAATCGGTGGTACTGGTCAGCGGATCCGTAAAGATACGCAACGGACAAAATGAGTTGATGTTGAAACCGAGTGAGAGGGCTGTTGTTGAACATGGCACACTCATCAGCAGCCAGGTGAATGTGGATGATTACATCTGCTGGAAGAACGGATATCTGAAACTGAGCAAGACCCCCCTGAACGAAGTGCTGACCAGAGTAGGACGCTATTACAACGTGGCATTTCGTTATCCGCAGGAGTTGAACCTGGAACAGAGGAGCTGTTCCGGTAAACTGTTTCTTTCAGATAATCTGGAAGATGTGCTCCGGTCTTTTTCCAGACTCACCTTCCTGACCTATGAACAAAATGAGAATACCATTCTGATCAAACCATAAAAACTGATCATCCGAATATACTAATTGTTAATGTAATTGCCTATGAGAAAAACAAAAGAGAAGAACACAAAAGCCGGATAATGCGCCAAACATTACCCGGCCAGAGAAGAATCCTAATTTATATCGGTAACAAATTAAAATTCAAACACAAAGGTATGCAAAAAATGTATAACTGTACCCGACTAATCCCGAAAAAAACCAATAAGTTTTTAAAAATCATGAAAATTCACTTTTTAATAACTTTACTGTGTGTTTTTTCAGTGTCAGCAGAAATCACCTACTCACAGTCGAAGAGTGTTACGGTTGAGTTGAATCATATCAACTTAAAAGAGGCACTTCACCAGATCGAAAAAAACAGCGACTACCTGGTTCTCATTATGGATGATGCTGAAGCAGCACTAACTGAGAAGGTGAACCTCTCATTCAGAAATAAATCCATTACAGAAGTGCTCGATCAGCTGCTGAAGAAAACGGATCTGACCTACGCGATTGTCAACAGACAAATCACGATATCCCGGAAAGAGAAGACAACAGAAAGCAGCCGGCCGGCAACAAAAGCATCGCCGGAACAAGTGGTGCAACAGACAAAAAAGACCATTACAGGAAAGGTCGTCGATGTACGCGGTGAATCTGTTATCGGTGCCAATATCATAGAAGTCGGCACCCCCTCCAATGGAACCATTACCGACGTGAACGGCAAATTCACCCTTCAGATAAACCACGATGCGACCATCCAGGTCTCTTTTATCGGATATCTGAGCCAGACCGTCACAACCGCCGGCAGAAACAGCTTCACCATCACTCTGGCAGAAGACACCCAGGCGCTGGAGGAGCTGGTGGTGGTGGGCTATGGCACCCAGCGGAAAGAAAACCTTACCGGTGCCGTCTCTACCGTGGATGTGGAAAAGACATTAGGCAGCCGTCCTATTGCAGATGTCGGACGAGGTCTGCAGGGAACCATACCGGGACTCTCCATCGTCGTCCCCAGTGGTGAGGTGGGATCAGACCCGCTTATGAAGATACGAGGACAAATTGGCTCCATTGCGGGTTCCAGCAGCCCTCTCATACTGGTAGACAACGTAGAGATTCCAAGCATACAGATGATCAATCCTAACGATATTGAGTCGATCTCTGTTTTGAAAGATGCTGCCGCCAGCTCTATCTACGGATCGAAAGCAGCTTTTGGGGTGATCTTGATCACTACAAAGAAAGGAGCCTCAACCGAGAAAACGGAGATCACCTATTCAAGCAACCTTTCTTGGCAACAACCCTTCAAGGAAGTAGAAATTGCCGGTATTGACGGTCTCGAATATACACTGGAAGCACACAAAAATATGAAAGCCAGTGGTCCTGCAGGAGGTTTTTGGCGCATCAGTGATGAGAGTTTTGAAAAGATCCAAGAGTGGCAGGAGAAATATGGCAGTACGGTCAAGTACAACGATCCTGTAGTTTACGGAAGAGACTGGATCTATGATGGAAAAGATAAATATGGTTATCGCATCTACGATCCGGTGGAAGCGATGATCAAAAACTCTGCCTTTTCACAAAACCACAATATATCACTTAACGGTAAGCAAAATGAAACCACTTATACACTTAGTATGGGTTATTTAGGGCAGGAAGGGATGATGAAGCCGGCTAAGAATGACAATTTTAACCGGTATACAGGGAACCTGAATTTATCGACAAAAGTAACTGACTTTTTAACCATCAGAGGAGGGACAATGTATTCCAATGCTACCAAAAAATACCCTAACTCCGCAACCGGATTTTTGGCTGACCCTTGGCTATATCTCTACAGATGGAGCCGACTGTTTCCTACCGGTGTCCTCGAAAATGGAGAAGAGATCAGAGACCCCTATTTTGATACAAAAAATGCCCACACAGCTGTTGACAGAAAAAAGTACACCAATCTGAACTTAGGTGCCACTATCGACCTGACAGACAACTGGAATATCACAGTCGACTATGCATACAGTACGCAGTATAATCAAAAAACCACTTCCAGGCCCACATTCTCTGGAAAAGAACCCTGGTATACACCGGTACTTCTGTACGATGAAAACGGGAATCAGGTATATGTAGATGAGAACGGAAATCCGACTGAAACCGGAGGTATGCCAGCTTATCAGTTCCCGTTTGTAAATTATATTACAAAAGACAAAACCTATTTTAACAAATACTCGTTTACCTCCGATAAGCATACGGGGAATGCCGTTACCAATTATTACCTCAACCTGGCGGATCAGCATAAATTTAAATTTATGCTCGGTGCCAATATCGTGAGCTATAAATGGGATAGTCACTGGTCTGACAAGACAAACCTGATCGACAACAATAATCCGCAATTTAACTTTGCCGTGGGTACGGAAACGGTAGGGGGAAATGCTAACTGGGATTCTCAACTGGGTTATTTTGGCCGAATCAATTATTCGTTCATGGACAAATATCTGCTGGAAGGAAACTTGCGCTATGATGCCACCTCGAAATTCCCGTCCAATCTTCGTTGGAGATGGTATCCTTCCTTCTCCGGAGGATGGGTAATCACCAATGAGTCATTTATGCAGGAAGTCGAACCTGTACTCAGTTTTGCCAAAATACGTGCTTCTTGGGGACTCATCGGAGACCAATCTGTGCCCAACTCGTTATATCTTGCTACAATGGACATCAATAAAAATGCCTGGTTATCAAGCGACGGAGAGCAATTTTTCCAGTTAGGAACACCCAATCCCATATCAGAGGGGATCAGTTGGCAGGATATTGAATCACTGAACGTCGGCCTTGATCTCCGTTTTTTCAAAAACAAACTGGGGGTCGTCATGGAATGGTTCAAAAGAGATACCAAAAACATGATCATCCCTGGTGAGTCGCTGCCCGCAACTTATGGTGCTTCAGCGCCTCAGGGCAACTACGGGAATCTCCGTACAAAGGGATGGGAAATCTCAGCCGATTTTCATCATCACTTCGCAAACGGGCTTGCAATCAGTATCAATGCAAACCTTGCCGATGCTGTAACAGATATCACCAAGGGTGCCGACTGGAACACACCCTATGAAAATCGCTTGCTGAGTAACAGCTATGCAACCGGGAGACGCTATGGAGACATCTATGGTTATGTGACCGACAGACTTTACCAGAAAGAAGATTTCGTTTACGACAGCGAAGGAAAGATTCAACAAGCCACCATTATCTGGGAGGGTACCGCAAAGGTAACTAACATGTTGACCGGAAAAAACCCGGTTTATCAGACCTATTTCGAAGATGGCAATCAGATTCTGTTGGTCAGCCCGGGTGACGTGAAATTCGTCGATGTCAACGGCGACGGATATATCACACCGGGAAAGAACACCTTTGGCGACCCTGGTGATCAGGTAGTAATTGGCAACTCCACCCCCAGATATGAATATGGAATACGCCTCGGCGCTGACTATAAGGGATTTGACGCATCTCTCTTCTTCCAGGGAGTAGGAAAAAGAAGCATTTGGGGAGCAGGACAATTAGCAATTCCGGGATTTCACGTGAAAGACGGGGCTATGCCACAGGCGATTGCCAAAGATTTCTGGAAAGAAGACCGTACCAATGCCTTTTACCCAAGAGCTTGGAATCTGAGCGGTTCCAATGAAGGTTTCGTGATGAGAAAACAGACACGCTACATGCTTAACATGGCCTACCTGAAACTAAAAAACATCACATTGGGATACACGTTACCTTCTAAGTCGCTGAAACATATCTACCTCTCCCATGCACGCATTTATCTCTCTCTGGAGAACTTTATCACCTTCGACAAGCTGAGAGGTTTGCCTATCGATCCCGAAGCCATTTCAGGCTACTCGATATTACGAACAGAAGGAAATTACAATTTAGGCCGGACAGGTACATCTAACCCTACCTTTAAATCGGCTTCCATCGGTGTACAATTAAGTTTATAAACAATGAATAAGATGAAATACAATCCCTATACACTCCTGATCATCTGTCTGTTTTTCTTCATTACAGGATGTGAAGATTTTCTCGACAGACCGCCCTTAACGGTCGCCAATGATGAAACTGTTTGGGACAGCGAAGACAAAGTACGTCTCTATGCAAACAAATACTACACTGACTTTTTCGTCGGTTACAATTCTGGATGGGGATACACAGGTGCCCCGCTGATGGGATTCACCTTCAGCGATGATATCATCCACAATGGATCACAAGGTAATTTCACACGTTCAGTGCCTAACAGCCAAGTATGGAACATGAAACTGATACGCTCCATCAACATCATGCTGAATCGCATCGAGAACAAGATGCAAGGCATCCTCTCCACAGAGGCATCCAATCACTGGATGGGTGTCGGCCGTTTTTTCAGGGCAATAGAATATGCCGATATCGCCACTGCCTATGGAGATGTTCCGTATTACGATCATGTAGTAAGTGATACCGATTTAGATGATCTCTACAAACCCAGAACTCCACGAAATGAGGTGATGGATCATGTTTATGATGATCTTTTGTTTGCATTCAAAAATATCCGCCTAAACGATGGAAATCAATACGTTAATAGATATATCGCAGCCGGATTCATCTCGCGGATAGCACTCTGTGAAGGGAGTTGGCAGAAATATTACTACCACGATAATGAAAGGGCAAAGAAATTTTTTACTCTTGCTGTGAATGCTTCCGATTTTATTATTCAAAGCGGTCGTTACGACATCGTCACAGAATTCAGAGATCTATTCACTTCTGAAAACCTCAGTGGAAACAAGGACTGTGTTCTCTACAGACACTACGATCAAGCAGTGGGTATCACACACAGCATCGCCTCCAACAACAACTTGTCGGAATCGGTAAATTTTGGACCTACAGCCGACCTGATCAAATCATTTATCTGTAGGGATGGTAAGGTATGGCAAAATTCCGAACTGGAAGGGGCCGGCAACTTTGAGCTGACCAGCATGATCCAAACAAGAGATCCTCGTCTGGAAGCTACCTTTTACGATAAGCCAACTCCCAAGAACAAGGGTTCCTTCTGGTATATCAACAAGTTCCTGCCCCGCAGTGTAGCCAAATCAGTTGAAGCCGGTAACGCACCTCCGGTAGAATTTACAAGTACTAACAACAGAACCGATTACCCGGTCATGAGATATGCTGAAGTACTTCTCAACTGGATTGAAGCCAAAGCAGAACTGGCTACGCTGGGAGATGGTACTGTAACACAGGCAGATATAGATCTATCTGTGAACAAGATCAGGAACAGACCTCTTGCTGCCGAAGCTATCGCTATGGGTGTACAAAAAACCGCTCCAATGCAACTCTCCGCATTGCCGGACGATCCCGATAGAGACGTTGATGTTTCCTCGCTGATTTGGGAGATCAGAAGGGAGAGACGCATGGAATTTGTATTTGAACACTCCCGCTATGCTGATCTGAAAAGATGGTACAAGCTCGAATATATGGACACGGATCTGAACGGTTATCTTCTGGCAGGTGGCTGGGTCAATTTTCCAAGAGAGCTCAAAAGCGAGTTGAAAACCGCCAACGCCGGTCTCTTCTCCGTGATCAAACTGAATAAAGAAGAGGTTACCTATAACGGAGGAAACAATGCACAAATGAAAGGTTTTTATAAAAGCAGCAGTACCTCCGGGCGCCAGCCCTTTCTTAACCAGGTAAATGTGAATCCCTATCTTGCGCCAGTTGGCAAAACACAGATAGATGACTATGCCAGCAAGGGATATGTTCTGCAACAGACAGAAGGATGGCCACAAAATTAATTCATATCTCTAAATCAATTATATGATGAAACGAATAAACAACATATCAAAGCTGGAGCTGATTCTCTTTTCTCTACTCATTGGGCTCTTTACCTCCTGTGCAGATGATTACCCGGAAAATGTAGGATCACCAAACGAAGTTGTATTACAATCCATCAAAATCCTAAACGCCGGAGCCGATGGAAACGTAGTTGTAGAAGGCAAGGTGGATGAAATCAATAAGACAGTCTGGTTCCCCCGCCTGGATCCCGATACTGACGTTTCAGCCATTCGTTTCGAGGCTGTGATGTCAAATGGGGCCAAATTGGATAAAGAAACCTACAACTTCGAATTTGAAGAGGGAAAAGATGCAAAAACCATCGTGATCAAAGTGATGAATGAACCCCGTTTCAGAGAATATTTTGTAACACTACGATTGAATGTACCGGTGTTTGGGGCAGATTTCAATAAAGCCCAAATATATGACTATTCAGGGAATGATCTCGGAAACGATGTCTATCCGGCGTTTGTCTCAAACCTGACGAGAGGCAGTAGTTTTGATGGTGAACATGTACTGATTGTCACTCGGGCCGAAGGAGGATCACACAGGCTAAAAATGGAAGAGCTGAAACAAAATGTGATCAATCCTATTCCGCTGAATCTCTCCAATGTATCAGGGGGAACCTTCCCTGTGAATGTGGGCAGCCAAATTAACGGGCACAGCTATATAGCGAACCTCTCAGGTCTCTATGGCATGAAAATATATCACTGGATCAATTCCGATGCAGAAGCGGATATCATTTTCAATGTTGATCCGGTATCGATACCGGGTGCGGGCAAGCGTCACGGCGACAACATGTCGGCTAGCCTCGATGAAAACGGGAATGGTTACTTTTTCTTTGGAGACAATGCCGTGACCGGCATCATGCGGCTTACCGTAGTCAATTTCACTACAATCACCGAAGTGAAAATTCTACCTACACAGCCGGACGTATCCTTCTGCATGAGCATGAACCGTGTGAAAGATACAGATGATTACCTACTCACCGGATACGATGCCCCCATCAGGGTAGTGAATAGTGATGCATCACTTATTTATGAGATGAACAAAGAATCAGTACCCCTTCAGGGTTCTGATGCACGAATTTTTACCTTTAACGAAGAACGGTACATGATATTGACCACAGCGCCCAGATATTCCGGCAATGCAGTTTTGTATGTATATGACATCACCAAAGGGGGCAATACGGTTGAAGCGTTGCAGCTCTTTGAAGCTGGAGATAAGAAACCTCTCTTTCAGTATTCCATAGGGGGCAGCGTGAACTCTTCGCCCGGCACAAATACCGGATACAAGATCATGAAAGACAATGAAGGGAATGATGCTTCCTTGCTTATCTATACAGCTTCCAACAATGCCGGTTTTGCACTGTTGGAAATTCCTGCGAAGGAGTTGGATGAATAAACAATGAACCTGATAACTGAAAAAACCGGACAGGTTGTACAAAATTCAAGTGAATGCAATCTTGTCCGGTTTTATCATAATCATAATCTTAACATAAATGGCAATGAAAAAGAACCTATTATACTGCACAATACTGGCTGCATTAATCCTGATAGGTTGCAGCAAGGAGAGTGACGTTCCGGAAGTGCCCAGCCCGGTGCCGGCGGAAAAACTGATCTTTCCCCCGAAAGAGATGCGGTCGGTCTGGATGACTACGGCCTGGGGTCTCGATTGGCCTATGGGGAAATATGATGTCCAGTCACAAAAAAATCAGTACATCCAATACCTTGACAGATTTAAAGAACTGAATATAAATACGGTAATTTTTCAGGTAAAACCTATGGGGGATGCTTTCTACAATTCACCATACGAGCCGTGGAGTAAATCGATAACCGGGACAAGAGGAAAAGATCCTGGCTATGATGTGTTGGCATTTTTGATTGATGAAGCACATAAACGCGACATTGAGTTCCACGCCTGGATGAATCCTTACCGGATTGCCACACGTGCAGGCAATAGTACGCCGTACCCTCCGTTACATGCATCGATCAAACCGGAATGGGTAGTGAGTCACGAAAAAATACAGATCTATAATCCGGCACTGCCGGAGGTACGTCAACGCCTTGCCAACATTGTTAAAGATCTGATCACAAAGTACCCTGTCGATGGCATCCATTTCGACGACTATTTCTATCCCGCCCCCTCCTCAGCTGGGACAATGGTCTCCGATGCCGGCGACTATCAGCAGTACGGTGCGGGTTACACTACCATTGAAGATTTCAGGCGGGCCAATGTGGATAAAACCATAGAAGCGGTACACAACGCAATTGTTTCCTCGAAGCCGGAGGTTGTTTTTACCGTTTCTCCTGCTGCCAGTCCCGACTACAATATAAAGACACTCTTCGCCGATGTGGCTAAATGGTGCAAGGAGGGATGGATCGATATCGTCATGCCGCAGCTCTATCAGGAGATTGGAAATCAGTACAACGATTTCCAGTCGAGGCTGGGTTGGTGGACACAATACAACTACCAGGCCGTACCGATGGTGGGTCATGGTTATTACAAATTTGGTGATCCGGCCTCTCCTTCGGCATTCCAATCGACACTTGAACTGGACCGCCAATTTGAATTAACCCGAAGAAACAACAAGGTAATGGGGAATGCCCTGTACAGTGCACGCTATGTCCTTTTCAACAAAATCGGTATTACCGATAAACTGGCATCCCTCTACAGCACTCCCTCCGTGATCCCTTTCATAGGCCGCGAAGTATCTCCTCCTCCGGCAAAACCGCAAAACGTGAAGATTGAAAACGGATCGCTGATTTGGACGAAATCGGGCAGCCTTCGATCGGTGGTGTACCATTTCACCGACCAAAAAAAGGAGGGAAAAGTACTGGCTGTCACAAATGAGACAAGCCTTCCGGTTTCCTCTCCGGGGTTCTATTGCATCACCACCATCAATGCAGACAACAAGGAGAGCGAACCCTCTGAATTAACAGAGAAAAAATGAATCGCATTTACAACCGAAGCCATATGGAAAATCGGGTAAGTTTGGCTAACTTTACCGCAATAATCACTCTGTAAAAGGATCAAAACTAATGTGTACATATTCTGATAACCTCATCCGGAAAAAGAGCAAAAGTTTGGAGGCAGAAAAGATCCTGTGGGTCATACTATTTCTGATGCTCTCCTTTCAGCTCTCCTCACAAACCCGGAGAAATGATTCTCTGGCACAAATGGCCGGCAAATCGCTGACCAACATTTACCGGGAGACGATGCTCCGCCCGGGAAGAGTAACGATAGACAGCATCGCACTGAACAAACGGAAAAAATCTATCGAGTTGCACACGAGCCCCACCCTTTCCTACCTTCCCATGCGCGACTCTACCGTTTACCGCATCTACGACAGCATCCGCTTTTACCTCCCCCAGGAACAGCAGAAATTCCGCATCAGCGTCTTCACCGACGGACAGGAGATTAGCCACTTGGTACCTAACTACTACCGGAGCAACCAAAAAGATAAAAACCGGCTCATTGCCCACAAGGGAAAAGTACCCCTGGTCACCCGGCTCTCCGATCCTTCCGCACCCTGCACCAAGGGATTGCAAAACAACCATATCGCCCTGTGGCAGAGCCATGGATGGTATTACGAACAGAAACTGGGGCGGTGGGAATGGCAGCGGGCACGCATTTTCCAGACGGTGGAAGATCTGTACACACAAAGTTATGTGCTGCCCTTCCTGGTACCGATGCTGGAAAACGCCGGAGCGAACGTGTTGATGCCCCGTGAAAGGGATTATAACACCACCGAACTGATCATCGACCGGGAGGGTAGCAGCGGCGGATCCTCCTATATCGAGACAAACGGAAAGGAGCCATGGCTGGAGAGTAGCTCCGCAGGCTTTGCCAATCCCAAAGAGGCCTATCTTGATGGCGAAAATCCCTTCAGGATGGGCGGGGCAAGACAAACCAAAACCGTATCAAAAGGCGCTGTCTCTGTTGCCACCTGGCAACCCGATATACCAGCGACAGGCGAATACGGGGTATATGTCTCTTATCAGACGGTAAAAAACAGCAGCGACGATGCACTCTACAGCATCTTTCACGCCGGAGGGAAAACCGATTTCCGGGTCAACCAACAGATGGGTGGCGGCACCTGGATCTTTCTCGGTTCTTTCAGATTCGAAAAAGGGAGTCATCACAAGATCACACTCTCCAACCATAGCCGGCGTGCAGGGAGGATCGTCACGGCCGATGCGGTGAAAATCGGCGGAGGAATGGGGAATATCGCCCGTATGCCTCATCCCGCGGGATTCGACAAGAAAAACACCAAAAGCTCCGACAGCCTGGTAAAGAAAGAAACACTCGTTTCAAACATCTGCTACACCCCCGAGATCAGCGGTTACCCGCGTTACACCGAGGGTGCCCGCTACTGGATGCAATGGGCAGGGGTACCCGACAGTGTGTACAACCGCAGCGAAGGAAAAAATGATTATACCGACGACTATGCCAGCCGCGGCGTCTGGGTCAATTGGCTAGCCGGAGGGTCACCGGTGCTGCCCAAAGCAGAGGGGCTCAGGATCCCGCTGGACCTGGCCTTCGCCTTCCACTCCGATGCCGGCACCCTATGGGGTGACAGCATTGTCGGTACGCTGGGCATCTATATGACGCACCACCACGACGAACGGTTCAAAAACAGACGCTCACGCTGGGCCTCACGCGACCTGACGGAGCTGGTCATGGAGGAGATCGTGAACGATATCCGCCAGAATTTTGAACCGGACTGGACCCGGCGCCACCTGTGGAACCGCTCCTACGCCGAAGCACGCATACCGGAGGTGCCGACGATGCTTCTGGAACTGCTCTCCCATCAGAACTTCGCCGATATGCGCTACGGGCTCGACCCCTCCTTCCGTTTCACCGTGAGCCGCTCCATCTACAAAGGTATGCTCAAATTCCTGGCAACACAGTACAACCGGCCTTATGTGGTACAACCGCTGCCGGTGAAGGATTTCTCCTCCCGCTTCACCGGAGAGACGGAGATTGAGCTCGCCTGGCAGCCGGTAACCGACCCGGCGGAACCCTCTGCCACTCCTACAGGCTACATCATCTACACCCGCATCAACGGGGGTGGCTTCGATAATGGGATGAAGGTGGAGAGCAACCGATACAGAATAAGGATACAAAAAGACAGCATCTACAGTTTCCGGGTGGCGGCCATCAATGAAGGGGGCAAAAGCTTCCCGTCGGAAACACTGTCTCTGTGCCACAAATCGAACCAAAAGGGTACAGTGCTGATCGTGAATGGTTTTACCCGTGTTTCGGCACCTTACAGCTTCACCGCTTCGAACGACAGCCTGGCCGGCTTCGCGGGCAGCGTGGACAATGGCGTTCCC
This sequence comes from Proteiniphilum sp., assembly GCA_028709605.1. GTDB lineage: Bacteria > Bacteroidota > Bacteroidia > Bacteroidales > Dysgonomonadaceae > Proteiniphilum. Next base: position 1,512 of record JAQVWR010000042.1, on the reverse strand, counting down.
TATCTCGCCGATCATCACTTTATCGGACAACAACATGAGTACCGTCGCATCATTCCCTGGATGGACGACGATGCCTCGGGCTTCGGCGACAGTGACGCCAACTATGAGACCACCGCCATCGCCGGCAACAGCTTCGACTATCCCTATCTGCACGGACAAGCTTTCGCTGAGGCAGGATACACGTTCGTTTCCTGCGCCGCATCGTCCGTGGAGAACGGCTCGATAAACCTGAACGATTACGGCACGGTCGACTGGATCCTGGGAAAACAACGGGAATGGAGTATTGCCCGCGGTGCAAAGCCTCCCAAATTCAAAACCTTTCCGAAAAAACAACAGGAGGCGATCACCGCCTTCTGCCACAACGGCGGCAACATCATCGTCAGCGGAGCGTTTGTCGGTGCCGACCTGTGGGACAACCCAAGCGCCATCAAAGAGGATCGGGAATGGGCACAACAAACGCTCAAGTACAAATGGCGCAACAGCAACGCTGCCGTGACGGGCCGTGTGAAAACCGTACCATCGCCCTTCTCTTCCATCTCGGGCCATTATACCTATTACAACGCACTGAACAGCGAAAGCTACGTGGTAGAACACCCCGATGCCATCGAACCGGCAGATGACAAAGCATTCACCCTGTTCCGCTATTCGGAGAACAACCTGAGTGCCGGGATCCTCTACAAGGGAACCGACTACAACAGTTGCGTGCTGGGATTTCCGATAGAAGCCGTAAAAGGTCAGGAGAACCGGAACAGGCTGCTGAAAGGCATTATAGAAGCGATAAACTGAGTGCTGATAGCTGATAACTGATAACTGATAACTGATAACTGATAACTGATAGCTGATAACTGATAACTGATAACTGATAGCTGATAGCTGATAACTGATAGCTGATAACTGATAGCTGATAACTGATAGCTGATAACTGATAGCAAAAAAAACAAAATATGAAAAAAATAGACGCCTTTATCCTTTTCACAGAGCCTGAACAGGCAAAAAAAACGGTGGAAGAGCTCAGACAATCGGAGTCAGTAAACAGAATCTTCCTGCTGACCCCCGAAAACAGCAGAGAGACGATCGAAGGATGCGAAAACATCGCCATCGACAGCCTGCACAGCAGCGATACCATCAAACAGATCGCACAACATTCAGAAACCGACTATACGCTGATCTACCAGAAAGCAACCGTGCTGAAACCCGGTTCCTTCGCCCTGGAGCGAATGAGCCGTATCGCGGAGGATAGCAGCGCCGGGATGGTTTATGCCGATTACTATGCCGTCAGCAACGGCATGAAGAGCAGCCACCCGGTGATCGACTACCAGGAGGGGAGCCTGCGCGATGATTTTAACTTCGGCTCACTGCTGCTCTACCGGACAGAGGCATTCAAAAACGCAGCCGGAAGGATGAATAACGACGCATACCGCTTTGCCGGGCTCTATGACCTGCGACTCAAGGTGTCGCAACAGCATCCGCTGGTGCATATCAACGAGTACCTCTACACCGAGAGAGAGGAAG